>JAEYVB010000269.1 GCA_023429345.1 Planctomycetota bacterium | reverse complement strand
GACCTGCAGACCGGCCTGAACTCCGATGTGCGGTTCGTCGATTTCCCGGAAATCGATTACCAGAACCAGAACAATGTTGTCTTCAATCTTACGCCGGGCGTCCCGATCACGGTCACCGACGACGCGGGCGGCCAGGTTCGCATCCAGATCATCGGCGGGGATGCCACGGCGGGCGGGCTGGTGCGCGTCCTGCCGATCAACGGCTCACTCGGCGTGGCGATCGGGCAGATCGTGGCGAACCTCTCCGGGGGTGCACGTCTGCAGATCACCGGGCTCGGACCGGTTGGTTCGACGGATGTGATCAGCATCGGCCGGATCATCATCACGGACGCTTCCGAGGACGGAACTTCTTCCGTCGGCATTGACGGCAACTCGCAGGTCGACGTGTACCGGATCGACGCGGAGGACGATGCGCCCCTGCTCGAGATCGTCAACATCACTCCGGGCGGCGATATTGTCGCGGCCGATACCGACGAACTGGACCGGCTGGAGATCCGCACGGGCGATCTCGGACGCACGCAGATGCCCGCGGACTGGGGCCCGAGACTCATTGGCCCGTTTCTTGGAATCGTCAATCAGGCGGGCGGCGGAGGGGGCGCCGGAGGACCGGGCGGTCCAATCGAACTCGATCCTGCCCTCATCGGAAGCGACGATCCGGAGAGTTGGAACGGCGGCACGTACCGGCCGACGAACGACAGCGTGTTCAGTCCGCCCGAGGGCGACTACCTGGACGATCTCGGCGGTCCGTTCGATCCGTACCTCAACGGGCTGCGACTCCGCACCGGTAACCTGATCGAGGTTCTGGTCGGGGGCGCGATCGGGGATGTGCTCGTGACCGACACGGATGCCGAAAGCGGGAGCATCGTCACGGTCACGGCGAATGCCGATAGGACGACGCCGCTGGGCGAATTTGACGGTCTTGTCGGCAGCATTTTCGCCGCCAACAACATCAGCAACGTGAACATCGGCGACGGCCTGGCCGCTCCGGGCCCGGGAACGCTCGCGCTGACGGGTATCTTTGCCGGCGACAGCATCCTCTCCGTGGTCGGCGATATGGAGGGCGCCAACATCCGCGGACCGATTATCGCGGCCGCGATCGACGCACCCCCGGCGGGCTTCCCGACCGACGGCATTGATTCCATTCGCCTGACCGGAGGCAGCTTCATCGAGGCGTTCGTTGGAAGCGCGAATCTGGACGCTTTCCGGACCTCGCTCTTCCACGCCGATCCTCAGCTGCCCGCCGGACGGATCAGCACCATTCTGGTGACCGGCGGCAACTTCCTGAGGTCGGACGTATTCGCCGGGGACTTCGGCACGATGCTGATTGCCGGCGGGTTCTACGACGCGTCGACGATCAACAGCTTCGGCGATGTGACCCGCGTCGAGGCGACCGGGTTCCGCAACTCGTCGGTCTCCGGCACCGAACTCGAAACGCGGCTGAACCGAATCATCTCGGCGCACCATATCGGGGTGGTGACGACGACCGGCCGGCAGGGCAACATGCAGGACCTTGCCGTGGATGCGGGCGGTCGGATCGCAGAGGTATCGGCCCGCAACGTCGTCCGCACCAGCGTGGACGCGGACTTCGGCATCGACCTCCTGCGCGCGGTCGACGATATCCGCGCGGTCTCGGTCCGAGGCGGCGTGCTGCTGCGGATGGAAGCCGGCAAGAGCATCCGTTCCAGCGAGGTGCGGATCGCCGGCCCACTCGAACTCATGACCGCCGGCGATGCGATCACAAACACACGCGTCGAGGTTTCGGGTCCCGACGGCCGGCTGGGGCGGATCAGCGCGCGGGAGGTCATCACCGGCAGCATCGCGACGGTGGGCACCATCGATATCATCGAGGTCACCGAGGGTGACCTGCGGGCCACCATCACGACCATCACGAGCCAACGCGGCGTTCCCGGCAACATCGGCACGCTGAGCGCCGGCCGTGATCTCGATATCGTTACCGATATCTCCGGCACCGTCGATCACTTCATCGCGGGCCGGCATATCGGGAATCAGTTCAATCCGACCGTGATCCTGGTGCACGGGGATGTGCGTTCGATCGAGGCGCCGTTCGGCCAGCTCTACGCCGACATCCGGATCGGCGGGCACCTGACCGAAGGTGTGACGATCGGCACGGCGTTCAACAAGCCCACGGGATCGAACGTGGGGACCGGCTCGATCATCGCGTTCGGTCGGATCGAGCAGGTCGACATCAACGGCGACTTCGGCGCCAGCATCATCAGCTACTCGGGCGGGATCGGGGTCGTCACGATCAACAACGGCTCGCTGCTCCCCTCGGCGCAGATCATGGCGTTCGACGGGAACCTGCAGAACCTGTTCATCAACAGCGGCAACCTTTACGGCCGCGTGCACGCCGATTACACGATCTTCGCGATCCGGCTCAACGGCTCGGACGACGGCGTGTTCGGCGATATCGGCGTGAATCCCGCGTTCAACCCCGGCGCCAACTACAGCGAGTTCCGCAACCAGCTCCCGCCCGATGTGATCGCGACCGGCGCTGTCCAGGGTCCGCGGATCACCGCCGGGCACAACCTCGGCCGCATTATCCTGACCAACGGCTCGATCTTCGAGGCGTTCATTCACGCCGGGCGCGCCCTGGGCACGGTCGATGTGACGGGGAACATCCAGAGCGACCCCCTCACCACGGGCCTGAGCACGGTGATCTCGGCCGGCTCCTCGATCTTCCTGGTCCACGCGACGGGCAACATCGAGAACACCCTCGTGCTCGCCGGTGTGCGTGACTTCGGGGCCGACGGGCTCGCGGGCGGGGTGGGCGTCAACGCCGACGTGATCAACTCCGGGCGCATCACCACGGTGCGGGCGGATGGCAACCTCACGAACGTCGCGGTCACCGCCGGCCTGAACGCGGGCCTGGACGGCGCCTACAACACGTTCGACGAGACGGTCGCGATGGGCATCTCGTTCATCCGCGAGGTCACGGCGGGCGGCGCGGCGAGCAACGTGACGGCCTTCGCCGACTCGCCGACCCTCACGGTCAGCGCCGGCGTGGTCCGCGCGGGCACCACGTTCCCGCTCGCCGACCCCGACATCTCCTCCGGCACCGCGAACCCCGGGGATGTCTGGACCCAGATCCCCGGCGACGGCTCCGCCTTCGCCTTCACCTGGGGCGGGGTGAGCGGAACGATCACCTTCACCACCGACAAGGGCGCCGCCTTCTGGGACTCCACCAACGGGCAGGTGGTCCTCGTCAACACCTCACTGAACAGCCAGCTCATCGTCACCGCGGCCAACACGCTGACGAACTTCGACATCGTCACGAACGACGACGCGTCGATGGGCCTGGTGCGAGTCGATACAAACATGGCGGGAGACAGCCGCATCGTGATCGACGCCTACGCGCTGGCGGTCCAGACGCAGAACGTCGCCGACAGCGGGACGATCAGGGTCGGGGCCAACGTTCGCAACATCACCACGGGCTCCTACATCGGCACGATCCAGGCTGCGCTGTGGGCTCGGGACATCATCATCAACGGCAACTTCGGGACGCCGGACACCTTCGGCGAAGCGAACATTCTCGGCATGGCGATCGGTACGATCACCATCACGGGAACGGACGCGGGTCTTATCAGTGTCGACCGGGATCTGGCGTCACTGACGGTGAACGGGATGATGAACCGGGCACAGCTCCGGGCAGGTGCCTCGGTCAACGAGATTAGCGCCGACTCGATCCGGGAGTCGCGGATCTCGGTCGCGGACAACCTGGGCACGCTTGATGTCGACGGCGACGTCGTGGACACCGCAATCCAGGCCGGCGGCGACCTGGGCAGTGACGCCGCCCCCGGCGGAACCGGCTTCGCGGCCGACCGCGCGACTGCGGGATCAATCGGCGACATCCGAGTTGGCGGCAACCTGGTCCGCTCCAGCATCGTTGCAGGCGTGCTTCGCGGGAACGATCTGTTCTTCGGCACGGACGACGATGTGGTCGGCGCGGGCCGATCGGACATCGATTCCATTACCGTCGGAGGCAATGTTGTCGGCTCCAACCTGAACTCTGAACAGTATCGGATCCTTTCCACGGGCAACCTGGGCACGGTGACGGTCGCGGGCACGCAGCCGGGGCCCGCCGGCAACTTTGCCCAGCGGTCGTTGGCGGGCTTGACCCTCCCGACCCCGATTCGGGTCACGGACGTGTTCGTCAGCACGGACAGCCAGGTCTACATCGCCAACATCCGTTTCAATCAGGACATGAACGCGTCTACGTTCGCGCCGGCGCTCTCGATCTTCGAGGTCCGGGACAGTGGCAGCACGTTGATTCCGCTGACTGAGGGGACCGATTACTTCATTCTCGGGTTCGATCCCGCCTCCAATACACTGCAGATCACGTTCTCGCGCGATGTCACCGAACGCAACCTTCCGCAGGCGCCCGGTGTGCCGGGCCCGGGCGTGTTCCGATTTGTGCTTGATGGCGACCTCCTTCGGGCGGCGGTCGGGACCGCGAGGCTGGACGCGAACGGTGACGGCTTCACCGATGGGGACGACGTCTCGGTCGACCGCATCGTGGGCGATGCCGGCGACAAGCTCGTGCCGGAGACCATCGGTACTGTTGATTTCTACGGGCCGACCGACCTCGATCTGGTCCTCGACAACAACTACACGTCGGACGGCCTGCCCGATCCAAACTCGCCGATCACGGTTCGTGGCATGATCGGCGACCACCCGGATCAGGACGGTATCACGTTCCAGGCTGGTGCCGATACCGACATCTACAAGGTGACCCTCCAGGCCGGCCAGATCCTGCGGCTGGGCGCGATGGAAGGCGCAGCGCAGTTCGCTTTCCGCCTCCTGCTGACCGAGAGCGGCGCCATTGTGACCGGTGCCGGCACCGCGGCGACCGCCCTGCCGGTCGACAACCTCGGCGTGCTTGACCTGACGTCTAATCAGGCATTCCTGATCAAGCAGACCGGCACGTTCTTCATTGTCGTGACCAACGCCATCCCGGACTTCCTAATCCCCGGCATCGTGCCGGAGGTTCCGGCGGTAGGAGGCACCGTCGGCGACTACCGCTTTACGGTCGAGGTTTTCGACGACCATGACTCGGGCTTCGCCGCCGACACCGACTCGGGCGACGGAACCGATATCGTCGATGCCCCTACGCCCATCGTGTTTGCCGGCAATAACGGGGTGTTCCAGGATCCGTCGGACCCGACGTACGACGACCGCGCATCGGTTGTTATCGGAGCGTTCACGTTCTTCCTCGACCCCGGCGCCGATGGCATCCGAGGTACTTCGGACGACATCGTCTCTGGCACCAATGGAAACGGCATCACATCGACGCGTCAGAACGGGCAGCTCACGACCAACATCGATTCGGCCATCGGGCCCAAGGGCCACTCCGGTGTCCCCGGTGAGGTGACGGCCGATGTGGACGTCTACCACCTCAATAACGGTCAGCCGATCGCGCCCGGCTCCGCCATCACAATCCGTGTACAGCTCGCAGAGATCGGCGCCGACCTCGGCAGCTTCTCGCAGCAGACGTTCGCGCGATTCGCAGGCGATGTCCAGTTCGGGCTCTTCGACACCACCAGCGCCGAAGCGGTCGATGATGGTCTCCTGGTGTTCTCGTCCTCCGATTTCCTCCCGATCGCCAGCGATCCGGGAAGCATCGCGAGTCGAGGGCCGATCAGCTACGGGTTCGACGCCAACGGTGATTTCTTCATCACGTTCGTCACCCCCGATCGAATCGACGGCACTTCGGGCGAGGCCGCCAGCTTTGCGGTCTACCTCCAAGGCGTTTTCAACACGGACTACGGGATCGAGATCGTGCAGCAGGATCCCTCGCCCATCGCGCAGATCCCGCAGACCGGCCAGAACATCTTCATCGAGACACTCGGCGGCACGATCGACTGGCTGCAGGCGGGCGGTCTGACCACGAACCTCGACCCCTTCTCCGCGTCTGTCCTTGGCTTCACCGGGCTGGTCAGTGGTGTCCCGGTCAGCACCTACATCGTCAACTCGCTGGTGGCAAACCTCCAAGCGGCCTTCACCGCGGCCGGGCTCAACGTCAATGTTTCGGCCGACCGGTCGCAGTTTGAGTTCCAGCCCTTCTCGACGGTCTTCCTCACCAGCAGCAGCGATCCGGTCACCCTCGCCAACACGGTCAACTACGGCTACAGCCAGCATTCGGACCCCTTCAACGCCGATCTCGAAGACGACGCGGTGGTCTTTGTCCCGTCGCTGGCCGACCTCGGGTACACCCCCAGCCTCGCCGACATCGACGCCTTCGCCAACTCGCTCACCGCGGCCGTCGGGCGGCGGATCGGCGAGCTCATGGGCTTGCGGATCGAGGCCAACGCCAACCCGGCAACGGCCGATCCGTTCCCGATCATGGCGGCGAACGGCCCGGCCGCGGCGGCCCAGGGGGCCTCGATCTTCCGCTTCAACAACGAGTCCCGCGCCCTCTCGACGCCCTTCGACAGCATCACCGACACCAACTTCTACCTCGGGCAGCAGAACGCCTTCGCGCTCCTGGACAAGTTCCTCACGCCCTGATCCCAGCACCCAACCTTGACCCCCAGAGCCCGCCCCTCGGCGGGCTCTTTTCTTGGGCCGGGGCTCATTCACCCGGTCCGATCCGGGTTGTCGCCGCACGCCGTTCGGGTACCATCTCCACGCGATGAAGTTTCCGGCCGAAATCGTGGGTCGGCTGAGGCGGCACTACGAGGGTCGCCCCGTGTGCGTCACGGGCGGCGCCGGGTTCATCGGCGGGCATCTGGTCGATGCGCTTCTCTCCCTCGGCTCGGCCATCAGCGTGATCGACGACCTCTCGAACTCCACCGCGGATCATCTCGCCAGCCTGATCGAACTCGAGGCCGATCGTCTCCGCTTCATCCACGGTTCGATTCTTGACGACGACGCCGTCGCCGAGGCTACCCACGAGGCGAGAACGATTTTCCACCTCGGCGCCATGGGCTCCGTCCCGCGCTCCGTCGCCGAGCCGCAGCGGGCCTGGTCGGTCAATGCGACGGGCACGCTCCGCATCCTCGAGGCCGCGCGCCGGAACTGGCAGGGGATCGACCGCGCGAAGGTGGGCGCCGGTGAGCGCGTCGTGTTGGCGGCATCCTCCTCCGCCTACGGCGACGACCCGTCGCTGCCGAAGATCGAGTCGACCGTCCCGCGTCCGCTGTCCCCCTACGCCGCGAGCAAGCTCGCCGGGGAACACCTGCTCACCTCCTGGGCGCACAGTTACGGCATCTCTACGGTGAGCCTCCGGTACTTCAACATCTTCGGGCCCCGCCAGCCCGCCGATTCGGCGTACGCCGCCGTCATCCCGGCGTTCGCCAAGCGTCTCGCGGCGGGCGTGCCTCCGGTCATCTATGGCGACGGCAAGCAATCCCGCGATTTCACGGCGGTGGCCAACGCGGTGCTGGCGACCCTCCTGGCGGGCGCTGTCGAGCGGCCCCTCGCGGGCGAGGTCATCAACATCGGCACCGGAAAGCGGACCACGCTCCTGGAACTCGCGCGGATGATGGGGGACCTGATGGGGCGCCCGAACATCCAGCCCGAGCACGCGCCGCCACGCGCCGGGGATGTCCCGCACTCCCTCGCGGATATCACCCGCGCCCGGGACCTCATCGGCTACGCCCCCATCCAGACCATGGAGGACGGCCTGCGGGAGACCCTCGCCTGGATCCTCCGCGAACCCGCCCGGTCCGACCGCTCCTAAACTCCGCCGCATGCCGCGGTGGATCGAGAACGCCGGCGCCCTCTACGAGCTCGCGAGGCTCGGGCTGCTCTCGGGCTTCCGCTTCCGTGGGTCGTACTGGCGGTGGAGGCTCCATACCGCCTTCGGCCGCGGCTACCCGCCGCGTGCAGAGCTGATCCGAGGCGTCCTCGCCTACGGTCGCTGGATCCGCCAGATGCGACGGCTGGCCCGCTGAGCTGGTGCCGAGTGCCCTTGCTTCAGGGGGTTGAAAAGCCGTCCGTTGCACTCCCCGGGTGCGCTCGCGCGGTACATTCCGGCCCATGGACCCCCAGCTCCGACGCGTCGTTCTTCAGCACGCCGAGACCAGCCGGCTCCTGGGCGTGGATTTTGTCCCCGCCTACCGGGCCGGGGCCGCCGCGGCGGACTCCGAAGAATCGCGGCCTGCGCTCGCAGAGCAGTTCTTTGAGGAAGCCATGCCTGAAGTCGTCACGGTGGTCTCCCGGATGCCCACGCCGCGGCCGGCGATGGTGCCTCCGACACCCGCCCCGACGGCGGAGCATCGGCCGTCCGCGGACCTTGCGGCCCTCAGGCCCCGATCGCGGAGCGCCGAGCACGTGCAGGCGGCCCTCGACGCCCTCCGCGCCCGCTACGAGGCCGATGCGCCGCACCGGCAGTTCGTGACCGCCCACAACACCATCGTCTTCGGCGAGGGCGACCCGCTGGCCCGGCTGATGTTTATTGGTGAGGCGCCCGGCGCCGAGGAGGACAAGACCGGCCGCCCGTTCGTCGGCCGTGCCGGGCAACTCCTGGAGAAGATGATGAACGCCATGGGCCTGCAGCGCGAGCAGGTCTACATCGCCAACGTCCTCAAGACCCGCCCGCCCGACAACGCCACGCCGACGACCGACGAGATCCGGATCTGCGCGCCGTACCTGTACCAGCAGGTCGCCATCATCGAACCCGAGGTCATCGTCACGCTGGGGCTGCCGGCCACGCGGGCGATGCTGAACACGGTCGAGCCCATGTCACGGCTCCGCGGCCGCTGGGCCGCCTTCCGCGCCCCCGCCCCCTGCGACCGGGATCTCGCGGTCATGCCCACCTACCACCCCGCCTTTCTTCTCCGGTCCTACACGGCGGAGAATCGGGCCAAGGTCTGGTCGGACCTGCAGCTGGTGATGGAGCGGCTCGGGATGAAGGGCGGAAAGGCCCCGACCTGAGCAACACCGCCGCGGTGCGCGGTACGCTGGGCACGAGAGCAACACATGCCACGACCAGTCACACTCTTTACCGGGCAATGGGCCGACCTGCCCATCGAGCAGCTCGCCGTCAAGGCCCGAGGCTTCGGCTACGACGGCCTGGAACTCGCCTGCTGGGGCGACCATCTTGATGTTCGCCGGGCCGCGGACGATGCCGCGTACTGCAAAGGGCGGCACGACCTGCTCGCGAAGCACAGCCTGAAGACATGGGCCATTTCCAATCACCTTGTCGGCCAAGCGGTCTGCGACCCGATCGACAAGCGGCACAAGGCGACCCTCCCCCCGCACGTGTGGGGCGATGGCGAGCCCGAGGGGGTGCGCCGGCGCGCCGCGGAAGAGATGAAGCTGACCGCGCGGGCGGCCGCGGGACTGGGCGTCAAGGTCGTCAACGGCTTCACCGGGAGCGCCATCTGGCACAAGCTCTACTTCTTCCCGCCGACTTCGCAGGAAGAGGTCAACGCCGGCTACGATGACTTCGCTAAGCAGTGGGGGCCCATTCTCGACGAGTGCAAGAGCCACGGCGTGCGCTTCGCCCTCGAGGTGCACCCGGGCGAGATCGCTTACGACGTCTACACCGCCGAGCGGGCCCTCAAAGCGGTCGGCCACCACCCCGCCTTCGGATTCAACTTCGACCCCTCGCACCTTCTCTGGCAGGGGATCGCCCCGAACAAGTTCATCGAGCGTTTCGCCGACCGCATCTTCCACGTGCACATGAAGGATGTCGCGGTCCACTACGGCCCGGGCAATAGCCGCGGCGGGGATGGACTCGCGGGCGTGCTCGGCTCGCACCTGCCCTTCGGCGATGCCCGCCGCGGCTGGGACTTCCGCTCCGTCGGCCGCGGCCACGTGAACTTCGAGTCCATCATCCGCGCCCTGAACCGCATCGGCTACGACGGCCCACTCAGCGTTGAGTGGGAAGACCCCGACATGCACCGCGAGCACGGCGCCACCGAAAGCTGCGCGTACGTGCGGCGGCTGGATTTCCCGGCATCCGGGCAGGCCTTTGATTCGGCATTTGAGCGCAAGGGCTGACCATGAGCAGGATCCGCATCGGCATGATCGGCGGCGGGCGCGATGCTTTCATCGGCGCGGTGCACCGCAGGGCCATGGCCCTCGACGGACAATTCGAACTGATCGCAGGCGCCCTCTCGTCGGACCCGGACAAGGCCCTCGCCTCCGGACACGACCTCGGCCTCGCAGAGCAGCGGAACTACCGCTCCTGGCGGGAAATGCTCGAGCGTGAATCCGCCCTCCCCGCGGCCGAGCGCATCCAGGCCGCCGTCATCGTCACCCCCAACCACACTCACTTCGAGATCGCCCGCGCCTTCGTGGCCGCCGGGTTCCACATCGTCTGCGACAAGCCGCTCTGCCACACATCCGAGCAGGCCCGGGACCTCATCGCCGCGACCAATGAGGCAGGCATTGTCTTCGCCGTCACCTACAACTATTCCGGATACCCGATGGTCAAGCAGGCCCGCCACATGGTCCGAGCCGGCGTGCTCGGCCCTGTACGTAAGGTGATCGTCGAGTACAACCAGGGCTGGCTCTCCACAGCGCTCGAAGCCTTGGGCCAGAAGCAGGCGAGCTGGCGCACGGACCCGACGCTCGCCGGCGCGGGAGCTATCGGCGACATCGGTTCCCACGCCGAGCAGCTGCTCTCCTACATCACCGGCCTCGAGCCCGAATCCGTCTGCGCCGACCTGAGCACGCTCATCCCCGGCCGCCGCGTCGATGACGATGCCGGCATCCTCCTGCGCTTCCGCGAAGCCGGCGGCATCGCGGCCCGCGGCGTCCTCATCGCGTCCCAGGTTCAGACCGGCGACGAAAACGACCTCCGCATCCGCATCTACGGCACGCAGGGCTCGCTCGACTGGAGCCAGGAGAACCCCGGCCAACTCGTCTTCGCCCCGCTCAACGGCCCCGAGCAGATCCTCCGTCGCGGC
This sequence comes from Planctomycetota bacterium, assembly GCA_023429345.1. Classification (GTDB taxonomy): domain Bacteria; phylum Planctomycetota; class Phycisphaerae; order Phycisphaerales; family UBA1924; genus JAEYVB01. Next base: position 5,605 of record JAEYVB010000269.1, on the reverse strand, counting down.
AACAGCTACCTCTGCCCCGAGGCCCAGGCCGCCTCCCGCCTCCCCCCCGGCCACCCGGAGGGATTTATCGAGGCCTTCGCCAATATCTACCTCGGCATCGCCGCCGCCATCAACCCCACTTCTCTTCCCGCCTCCAGCCCGCGCCATCCCGCCCCCGACTTCCCCACCGTCTACGATGGGGCCCGCGGCGTCTGGTTCATCGAGAAGGCCCTGGAAAGCGGCCTTGCCGAGCGTAAATGGACCGACGCCCGCTGGTCCCCGCCCTCCTGATTTGGCCCTTTGGCGCTTTGCTGCTTTGGCGATTCCCCTATGTCCCTCCTCGTCCAGAAGTTCGGCGGTTCCTCGGTCGCCGATGCCGACCGCATCCGCCGCTGCGCCCAGCGGGCCTCGGATGCCGCGCGGGCGGGCAACCAGGTGGTGGTCGTCGTCTCCGCCATGGGGAAGACCACCGACAAGCTCATAGAGCTCGCGGGCGAGGTCTCGCCGACGCCGCCCAAGCGGGAGATGGACCAGCTCATGGCCGCGGGCGAGCAGGTCTCGATCGCCATGACCGCGATCGCCCTCGAGGCTTTGGGTCAGGAGGCGATCAGCCTCACCGGCGCCCAGGCCGGGATCCTCACCGAGCCCGCCCACACCCGCGCCCGCATCAAGACCATCGACACCACCACTATGCGGCGGCACCTCGAGAAGGGCCGCATCGTCGTGGTCGCGGGCTTCCAGGGCGTCACGCACGACGGGCAGATCACGACCCTGGGCCGGGGCGGCTCCGACACCACGGCCGTGGCCCTCGCGGCCGCGCTCAAGGCCGACGAGTGCGAGATCTACACCGATGTCGACGGCGTCTACACCGCCGACCCGCGGATTGTCCCGGATGCCCGCAAGATCGAGCGGATCAGCTACGAGGCGATCCTGGAGCTGGCGTCGCTGGGCGCCAAGGTGATGGCCAGCCGCTCCATCATGTTCGGGGCCCGGTACAACGTTCCCATTCACGTGAGACACAGCATGCTGCCGGACACGGGCACGATGATCGTCGCCGAGAGCAGGGACATGGAGCAGGAGCAGGTCTCGGGCGTGGCCCTCAAGACCAACCTGGGGCGGGTGACGCTGGTTGAACTACCGGCCGTCGCGGGCGTGCAGGGCCGCATCTTCCACGCCATCGCCGAGGCGGGGCTGCTGGTGGACGACATCATCCAGACGTCGTCCAATGGGGGGGGCGGTGGGGGGGGCGACACCACCACCATCAGCTTCACCGTCGACCACGCCGACCTCGTGGACATCCGCCCCGTGCTCGACCGCATCCTTGCCGATCTGAACGGCGGCGGTGCGGGGGCGGGATCGGTCCGCGTCGATGTCGGCCTGTGCAAGGTCTCGACGGTGGGCGTGGGCATGCGGACGCACACCGGCGTCGCCAGCCGCATGTTCAAGGCCCTGGCCGAGGCCACCAACTCCCACGGCGGCCGCGGCATCGCCATCCAGAACATCACCACCAGCGAGATCAAGATCTCCTGCATCCTCGCCAAGGAGGACGGCGAACTGGCGACGCGGGCCGTGCACGAGGCCTTCGGGCTGGGGACGGGCGTGGCGGGGGAGAAGCTGATTTTGAGCCGCTAGCAGTTCTTGATCGCGGCGTCGCACGGCGGCGGGGCGGCCGCGCGACGCGTGCTCGGGAGCGCTGCGCGCAGAACCAGCGGCGGAAGAGGAAGCTCGCTGAGTGACCCGCAGATTCGGTCAAACACCGGTGGGACTCGGAAAGAGTAGAAAGAGCTGCTAAATTGCGATGGTCTGCCGGCTCCGGGCCGCGGCGTAGAGTCGCGCCCGTGTCGTGCGCACGATTCTTCTCGCGCCGGTGACGAAGATCATGAGCGCTGCCAGCCAGAGCGTGGGGCCGGCGAAGACAGCGGCGGCGGTCAGCACCCGCGGCATTCGCGAGATCCCTTCGGTTTCCGAGGCGATGCGGAGCACGGCGGACAGGCCCGTGAGCAGGGGAATGAGCACGATCATCGCGACGATGGTGAGGGCGGCGACCTTGCCCTTGAGGCCGTCGAGAGCGGATTCCACAAGGCGTTCAGGGGCGAGCGACCGGCCGCACTCGGGGCAGCGGTGGGGGCCCAGGCCCGTGGGGTCGTAACCGCATGTACAACGGAAGCTGATCTTGCGCGCGATCCTGGCGCTGAGGGACACAAGGGCGAAGCCGATGGTCACCGCGAAAGCGAGCAGGAGGAACGCCAGCGGCAGGGCGGGGAGCGGCTGGGATTGCACGATCAGAGCCTAACGGATTTTACGCTCAGTGGCCGCGCCGAGGCCGTCCGCCGCTGGAGGAGCTAGGAGCGTAAAAGCACACCGAGTTCCGCCGCTCAGCGGCCGCACTCGGGGCACTTCAGCTCGTACCCGCACGCGATGCACCGCCCGCGGCGGCGGCGGGCCCTCCGCCTGACGAACCCTGGCGATCGGCTCGCCGGCCCTGGACCTATGTATAGGTGGGTTTCCCGGTGAACCAGATCAGGAGGACAGATTAGGATGACCAATGCGACAAGCACGAGAGCGACTGCGCAGCGCCCAATCGGTTGATCCCCGCGATCACCGAGCGTCGCGCGGGTTCTCGCGGCCGCTCCGTCGGGGCATCGTACCGTGGCTCTTCCGAGGCTCGGCCCGATAGCCGAGATTCCGCACCGCCCGCTCCGTTAGCCTCACCCGCCCATTTTCTCCAGCATCCCGCGCCCACGGACTTCGCGACACGCCTTTCGCCGACGCAGGACGGAATACGCAACACAGGGCTGGAATCCCGCGGAGAAATGCGGTACGGTGGCGTGGGGACCGCGGCCGAGGTCAGCGCCCCGAGAGCCAATCAATGAGGGAGACAGGAATGCGGAATCGTGCGATCGGTGTGGCGGCGCTGCTGGCGGGGGCGGGACTGGCGGGGGCGGCGCAGGGGCAGACCGTGAACGGCACCGTCAGCCCCGGCGACGGCTACGGCGCGGCCGCCGCGGTGCAGACCGTGCAGACGGGCTTCGGGGACAACGACAGCGAGCTCAACGCCGCCTACGGCCGCATCGCCAACGGGCGGCTGTACCTGGCGTTCACCGGGAACCTCGAGACCAACTTCAACAACCTCAACATCTTCATCGACGCGGGCCAGCCGGGCGGGCAGAACGTCATCGTCGGCGCGCAGAACCCGACCAACGGGGTCTGGGCGCTCAAGCACAACGGCCTCACCTTCGACAACGGGTTCGCCGCGAACTACATGCTGAACATGCGCCAGGGCATAGGCATGAGCGGCACCGAGTTCCGCGTCGACTACGCCGTGATCGGCGGCGCGGCGGGCGATGGTGGCACCGTGGGCGTCTTCGACCCGCTGGGCGGGCCGGCCTCGATCGCCGCCGTCATCGGCGCGGTGGGCATGGTGACCATGGATGTCGCGATGAACAACACCAACGCCGCGGGCATCACCGGCGGCTCGGGCCCGGCCAACCAGGCCGCCGCCCTCGCCGTGACGACCGGGCTCGAGTTCTCGATCCCGCTGGCGCTGATCGGCAACCCCGCCGGCGAGATCCGCATCTCCGCCATGATCAACGGCAGCAACCACGACTTCCTCTCCAACCAGGTCCTCGGCGGCCTCCCCGCGCCCCAGGGCAACCTCGGCGGCGACGGCAACGGCAACTTCACCGGCGTCCTCTCCGGGATCAACTTCAACAACTTCCCGGGCAATCAGTATTTCACGATCGTCCCCGCGCCCGGCGCCTCCGGCCTCCTCGCGCTCGGCGCCATCGCCGCGGCCGGGCGGCGGCGGAGACGCTGAGCGGGGGCGGTCACCGCCGGTACCCGATCGGCTGCTCCAGCAGCCCGTACAGCTCGCGGAGGACGGTCATGCCGATGAGGCCAGCCGCGGCCAGTGCCAGCAGGAGGGCGCCGGCGTTGATGTGGTCGGTGCCCAGGAGCCAGCCGCAGGCGTAGAGGCTGAGCCAGAGGGCCCCGTAGCGCTCGATCTTCTCCGCCGAGCGCGGGCCGGCGCCGTAGCGCAGCACCTTCCGCCAGCTCACCAGGATGAAGAGGAGGGCCAGCGCGGCGGGCCAGATCCACGCCGTGGGCTCGACCCATTCCGGCCAGAGGGAACGCTCGCTCAGGTCCGCGCCCGGGGGGGCGGGCGATGAACGCCGCCACTGGAGCCACAGGATCACGCCCGTCCAGAAGACCCAGCCGATGAAGGCCGCCAGCATCGCCCGGCGGCTGATCCGCGGGACCTTGCGGGCCATGCGGTGCGTGACCGCCCGGACCACCAGCGCGTGCGTCATCACCAGCCACACCGGCCACAGGAAGCGGAGCTGGAGGTTGGGGATCACCATGTGCCCGGCAAAGATCAGCCCCAGCACCACCAAGCCCAGCGCCGGGATGAACTTCCCCGCCGCGTTGTAGACGAGGATCGCCGCCGCCACCAGCAGCGTCATCAGCACGCCGGGCGTGCCGAACGCCGTCGCCCCGAGCACCGCCGTGATCAGCATCCCGGCGATGAGCGCCACCGCGGCATCCATGCTGATCCGCCCCGTCGGCAGCATGCGGTCGCGGCGGAGGAGCCGGTCGCGGCGGACATCCAGCACATCGTTCAGGCTTGCCCCGAAGCCGTACAGCCCCAGGGCCAGGAGGGCCCCCCCCAGCAGCAGCGGCCACAGCGGCCCCATCAGGTCGACCCGTCCTCCCCCCGCCCCCCCGCCCGTGCCGCCCTCGTACCCCGCGTTCGCCCTCGTCCACAGGATGACGAACCACGTGTTGCCCACCACCGCGAAGGCGGTCGAGACCCGCGTCAGGTGCAGGGCGGGGGCGATTTGGGCGAGGAGGTGTCGCACGGTTCCGGCAAGGGTACCGGCTGGGCGCTGCCCCCGGGGCGGGATGCCGGTCTCCGCCTGCCACCTATGATCGCCGTCATGCCCCGAAGCAGCCCAGAAACCAGAGGGGGCGGGGGTTCCCCACCCTCGATCGCGATCCTCGTCAGCCGGTACAACGGCTCCATCACCTCCCGGCTCCTGGAAGGGGCGCTGGAGGAGTACGCTGCGCGGGGGGGAGCTCCGGAGGGGGAGGGCGGAGAGCGGGGTGGGGGGGCGGCGACGTTCGAGGCCCCTGGGGCGTACGAGCTGCCCGCCCTGGCCCTCGCGGCCGCGGATACGGGCCGCTACCGGGGCGTGCTCGCCCTGGGCTGCCTGATCAAGGGCGAGACCCGCCACGACCGCTACATCGCCGAGGCCGTGGCCCACGGGCTGATGCAGGTGACGCTCCAGACCGGCGTGCCGGTGGCCTTCGGCGTGCTGACGGTTGATTCGCCCAAGCAGGCCAAGGCCCGCGCGGGGGGCGAAGTGGGCAACAAGGGGCAGGAATCGATGGCCGCGCTCCTGGACACCATCGCCGCGATGGAGGCGATCCGCGACGGCATCCCGCGTCCGGCGGTGCTGGCCGGCCCGGACAAGGCGCGGGCCGCCGGCGCTGCGGCGGGGGGGAAGGAATCCTGATGGCGACCGCGCGAGAGATCCGCCGCCTGGCCTTCCAGGCGCTCTTCCAGCTCGACGCCCGGGGGATCGACGACGCCGCGGACATCCGCCAGGCGATGGAGGACCCGAAC
>JAEYVB010000226.1 GCA_023429345.1 Planctomycetota bacterium | reverse complement strand
GTGGGCGTGACGCCGGGGGACTCGGCGCCGAGGATGACCTCGAGGGCGTCGCTGGTGAGCTTGAGGCGGGCGCCGAGGCGCGCCGAGGGCTGATCCCACCACTCGGGGGCGAGGACGCCGAAGCCCTGCTCCTCGAGGATGGGCTTGACCTCGCGGAGGAACTGGTACGCGAGGCGCGTCGGTAGCTCCAGGCTCTCGGGCTCGGAGTCGTTCAGCGCGGACTCGAGCTTGGGGTAGAGGCGCGAGGCGCGGCCGAGCTCCTTCAGGAGCAGCTCCTGCGGCTGCTCGAGGCGTTTGCCTTCGATCGTGAGCGAGTCGGAGGGCAGCAGCCAGATATCCGAGGCGTCCACCACGATCCGCGGGTTCTCCTGCGACTGGAGGTGGAAGCTGAGCGGCCAGGTGACCGTGTCGCCGGGCTCTTCCATGTCGCCGAGCACGGCCGCCTCGTCGGGCTCGCCGATCCGCAGGCAGAGCCGCCACGCCGAGCTCACGCCGCGGTCCTCGAGGCCGGAGATCCAGCGGCGGACGTTCTTGATCATCTCCGTGCGGGCCGAGCCCCGCGCGGGGACGCCGCGCGCGGTGCCGAGCAGGCCCTGGAGCCAGGCGACCTGCGGGTCGGCCGCGGCATCCTTCTCGCGGACCGAATCCTCCATGTCCTCTCTGAGGAGGGCCCGGCGGCACTCGGCGTCGATCACGGCGGTGAGGAAGCCCTCCAGGACCGGCCAGGGCTCGTGGTTCAGCTCGTCGACCGCGGCGCGGGCGATCGGCGGCATCGCGGCCAGGAGCATCGCGACGCGCTCGGCCACGCGGGCATCGCTCACCCACGGCTGCCATACGCCGTGGAGCTCTCCCTGGATGTCCTGCCGCAGGCCGGGGATGAAGCGCTCCTGGGCGAGCAGGTGCTGGGCCAGGAGCGAGGCCGCGGCGAAGAACTCGGTTGAGGAGCCGGGCGTGCAGCCGTCGGAGCCGGCGACCGCCGATTCCAGGGCCGACACCAGGGCCGGATGTTCGAGGGACCCGGCGGCGAGGCGGACCCTCGTCAGTTCGGGCCGGGAGCCGTTGCCGGCGGTGTGCCCGACGGCGTGGGCGAGGCGCTTGCTGGGGACCGGCATGCCGCCGGCGACGGGAAGCTGGAGCTCGATCTCGCCGGGCTCGGAGTGGATGCCGAGTTTGGCGAGCAGGTCGCGGAGTTGGTCGGCATCGGCGGCGAAGGGGTGCGCGCCATCGGCGACCATGACCGGGGCCGGGGCGACGGCGAGTGCGGGCGCTGCCTCCGAGGCCTCGTGCGCGAGGTCGTCGTCATCGCCGGCCTCGTCGGGGGCGGCGGGCGCGTGCTGGGCCCATTTCGCTGCGGACTCGGCCCAGAACCAGAGCTTCGAGCCCGACCAGTTGGCGTGCAGTATGTACATCCGTCGCGCGTACCCCATCCTGGGGAAAGGGGGCCGCGGCCCCCGTCCTGTCGGTCTCACCCCGGGCCGGCGCGGGGCCGGCCACGAATGAGGGCGCAGGGACTCGAACCCTGGACCAGCGGATTAAAAGTCCGCTGCTCTACCAACTGAGCTACGCCCTCCCAAGGACCGGAGCGTGCCGCTCGGTCTTGAGCCTCCAAGGGTAGGACCGAACCCCGCGGGAATCAGTTTCTCGCGAGAAACCGTGCGGGAGCGGTGCGCACGCGGGTTCGGCGTCGGCCGGGACCCTATCCTCCAGCTCATGTTCGTCGACCAGGCGGAAATCTCGGTGCGGGCCGGCAACGGCGGGCCCGGGTGCGTGTCGTTCCGGCGCGAGAAGTACGTCCCCAAGGGCGGGCCCGACGGCGGGAACGGGGGCGATGGCGGCTCGGTGATCCTCATCGGCGATGAGAACATCAACACGCTCTTTGATTTCCGCGGCCGCCACCACTGGGAGGCCGAGGATGGCGAGGCCGGGCGCGGCAGCCAGCAGAGCGGCGCGGCGGGCAAGGACTGCATCATCCGCATGCCGCCCGGCACCATCGTGTACGACGCGGGGTCGGGGGCGATGCTCGTCGATCTCGAGGCGGGGCAGAGCTTCGTGGTCGCCAAGGGGGGCCAGGGCGGCTGGGGCAACGAGCACTTCAAGCGGTCCACGAACCAGACGCCGCGGCACGCGGATGCGGGTGAGCAGGGCGAGACGAGGACGCTGCGGCTGGAGCTGAAGGTGATCGCCGAGGTCGGCATCATCGGCATGCCCAACGCGGGGAAGAGCACGCTGCTGGCGGCGCTCACGCGGGCGAACCCGAAGATCGCCGACTACCCCTTCACCACGCTCTCGCCGCAGCTGGGGATCGCGGAGCTCGACGCCACGCGGCGGATCATCCTCGCCGACATCCCGGGGCTGATCGAGGGCGCGGCCGAGGGCGCCGGGCTGGGGCACGACTTCCTGCGTCACGTCGAGCGGACCAAGGTGCTGCTGCACGTGCTGGATGTGCAGCCGCTGGACGGCTCGGACCCGGCGGAGAACTACCGCGCGATCCGCGACGAGATCGAGGACTATTCGCCGCTGCTGGCCGAGAAGCAGGAGCTGATCGCGCTGAACAAGCTCGACCTGATCCCCGACCCCGAGGACCAGAAGCGGGCCATCGAGGACCTGCGCTCCAAGCTGCGGCTGGGGCACGCCGACCAGCTCGTGTCGATCAGCGGCGCTGCGAGGCTGAACCTGCGCGAGCTGCTCTCGCGGCTCTGGATCATGCTGCACCCGAACCCGGATGTGAAGGTCGAGGGGTGGAAGCGGCCGGACGAGGACCAGAGCATCGGCACGATGCCCTGACCCGCGCGTTACTTCCGCGGGGGCGGCGGCCTGAGGGCGGCCATCGCGTCCTTGATGAAGCGGTAGGTCCCGACGATGAGCCCGAGCGCGATCCCGCCGAGCGTGAAGCCGGTGCCGCCGCCGCGGACCCAGCGGTCGATGGCGTAGCCGATGCCGCCGAGCACGACGATCGAGATCACGAAGTCGAAGCCCATCACGCTGAGGCGGCCGAGCTTGGCCTTGAGTTCGTCATCGTACGGATGGCCGCCGGTGCGGAGCTCGCGCGGGAAGTCCTGCCCCTCCTCCGCGGGCGCTGCGGGCGCGCCGGGGGGGCGGTAGGGATCGGGTGCCTTGGCCATGGGGCATTCTTAGCGTGGCGCGGGCATCCGTGCCCGTGAGACGTGCGATTCTGAAGTGCGATAGGGGCGGGCACGAAGAACACGGGCAGGATGCCCGTGCTACGGGCCCATCAGCTTGCGGGCGGCGAGGGATCGGGCGGCGGCGATGGCCTCGCGGACTTTGCCGGTGTCGGTGCCGCCGCCCTGGGCGGCATCGGGGCGGCCGCCGCCCTTGCCGCCGACCTGCGCTGCGGCCTCGCGGACCCACTCGCCGGCGCTGAGCCCGCGCTTGACGAGCGCCTCGGGCACACCCGCCATGATGGTGACCTTCGGCGCTGCGGGGTCGGAGTCGTCGGACGACAGCAGCATCACCGCGGCGCGGGGGCACTTGTCGCGCACGGTCTTCACCGCCTGCTCGAGCGCTGCGCGCTCGGAGCCGAGGTCGATGGTGGCGATGACGACCTCCTCGCCGCTGGTCGCCGCCGATTCGGCGATGGAGCGGGCGAGGGCGACGGCCTGCTGCGCCTTGGCGGCCGCGGCCTGCTTCTGCGCGGCCTTGATCCTCTCCTGGAGCCCCGCGAGCGCTGCGCGGAGCGCGGCCTTGCGGGCGACGGGAATGGTCAGCTGCTCGAGCTCGCGGCCGATCTCGGCAAACTCGGGGGCGAGCGCGGCGGCCTCGAGCGAGCCCGCGCGGGCGATGCGGCCCTCCAGCGTGGCCGCGGCCTCGAGCGCGGCCCGCGCCGCCACGCCGGTGACGGCGACGATGCGGCGGATGCCCTTGGCGACGGCCTCCTCGGCGATGATGGCGAACTCCTCGGCCTGGCCGGTGCTGGAGAGGTGCGTGCCGCCGCAGAACTCGACCGACACCTCGCCCCACGCGGGGTTCTGCGGCGAGGCGAGCAGGTCGGCCACGGGCTGCCCGATGGAGACGATGCGGACCGGGTCGGGGTAGGCCTCGCCGAAGACGGCGCGGAGGTTCTCGATGCGGCGGCCGGTCTCGAGCGGCGCGAGGTCGGCGAAGACAGTCAGGTCCTTGCGGATCAGGTCGCGGACGATCTGCTCGGCCGCGGCGAGCTGCTCGGGGGCGACGGGGCCGGTGTTGGTGAAGTCGAAGCGGAGGCGGTCGGGGGCGACGAGCGACCCCTTCTGGTCCTCCCCCGCGCCCAGCACCTTCCGCAGGGCGAAGTTCAGCAGGTGGGTCGCGGTGTGGTTGGCCGCGATCGGCACGCGGCGGTGCTGGTCGATGCGGACCGCCACGCCGTCGCCGACGCGCAGCTCGCCGCGGGTGATGCGGCCGATGTGCAGCACGTACCCGCCGAAGGCGCGGACGCTCTCGACCTTGAACTCCCCGCCGCCGCCGATGCCGCCGGACTTGCTCTCGCGGGTGACCTGGAGCCGCCCCTGGTCGGCGACCTGCCCGCCCATCTCGGCGTAGAAGCTGGTCTTGTCGAGGATGATGCCGACCGGGCCGAAGCCGCCGCGGTCGATGCGGGCGGATTCGTCGAAGGAGTCGCCGCTCCAGATCGCAAGGACGCTGGCCGCGATCTCCCGGCCGTGGAACTTGTCGGCATCCTGCGTCGCGTCGATGCGGAGGTGCCGGAGCTTGGCGACCTCCTCCGCGCCGAGCGCGAGCTCCCGCTCGCCCTCTGCCTTGCCCCCCGCGCGGGAGAGGTCGCGGGCCCTCTCGCGGTGCTCCTCGTAGCCGGCGATGTCGACCTTCAGGCCGCGCTCCTCGGCCATCAGCACGGTGAGGTCGATGGGGAAGCCGAAGGTGTCGTAGAGCTTGAAGGCGTCCTCGCCGGGAATGGTCCCGGAGTGGTGGACGCGCGTGGCGGCCTCTTCAAAGAGCTTGATGCCGCGGTCGAGGGTGCGGCCGAAGCTTTCTTCCTCTTCGCGGATGATCGCCTGCACGCGCTCGGTGGCGCCGCGCAGCTCGGGGAAGGCCCCGCCCATGCGGCCGGTGACGATGGGGACGAGCTCGGCGAAGAAGCCGGGCGGGGCGCTGAGCATCTGCCGCCCGTAGCGGACCGCGCGGCGGAGGATGCGGCGGAGGACGTAGCCGCGGCCCTCGTTGCTGGGGACCGCGCCGTCGGTGAT
>JAEYVB010000208.1 GCA_023429345.1 Planctomycetota bacterium | reverse complement strand
GATCAGCGCCGGCCGGCGAGGGCGGCGTCGTAGACGGCCTCGAGCTCGCGCGAGAGACGGGCGGTCGAGAACTTGGTTTCGATGATTTCGCGGCCGCGGGCGGACATGGCCGGGAGGCGGGCGGGATCGGCGAGGATCGATCTGACCGCTCGGGCAAGGTCGGCGGGGTCGCCGGGGGTGAAGAGGGCAGCGGTGTCGCCGTCGGTGACGATCTCTGCGAAGACGGGGAGGCGCGAGGCGACGACAAGCTTGCCGGCGGCGAGCGCCTCGAGGATCACGAGGCCGAACCCCTCACGGAGGGAGGGGAAGACCAGGAGATCGGCGAGGGCGAGAAGCTGGGGGATGTCGGTGCGGGTGCCGGCGAAGCGGACGGCCGGTGACACCTTGAGCCGCGCGGCCTGCATCTGCAGGTCGGGGAGGTAGGGCCCATCGCCGACCAGGACGAGCTTGCAGTGCGGGTACGCGTCACGGATGGCCGGGAGCGCGTCGAGCAAAATGCCTTGGCCCTTGCCGGGGTAGAGGCGGCCAATGCACAGCAGGATGGGCGAGGCGTCGTCCAGCCCGAGCTGGGCGCGGAGGCGGCCGCGAGCCTCGGCCGAGAGGGGTGTCTGGAAGGGCGAGGTCTCGATCGCGGGGCGCACGACGCGGAAGGCGCCTGGGCGGATGCCCCAGCGCGATGCGATCGGCGACCAGCTCTGCCTCGCCGTGTCGGAGACGGCGATCGACTGCGTGATGGTGAGGCGGGCGAGGAGGCACTCCAAAAGCGAGCGGCCGGATCGGAGGCAGGCCCTGAGTCCGCCCACGACGCCGGGGGCTCGGGCCGGCGGCTCGTATTCGGAGTGCACGGTGTTGACGACGGGGATGCGGGCGATGAGCCCGGCGAGCTGGCCGAAGAGGCGGTCGATGCCGGTGTTGTTGGTATGGATGAGGTCGATGCCGAGGTGGCGGACGGACCGCACGAGGCGGAGCACGGCGCCGGGCATCTGCCACGCGCGGCGGACGTCGAGGCGGAGGAGGCGGACGCCGGCGGAGGCGAAGTCGTCCTGCATGTCGCTGCCGGGGCGGACCGCGCAGATGTGGTGCGCAAATCGGCCGTCCAGGGCGTTGATGTTGCGGAGGAGGAGACGCTGGCCGCCGCCCATCCGAAGGTCCGGCAGCATGTGGAGGATGCGCACCTGGCGGAAGAAGCCCGCGGAGGCGGGTGCTGCGATGTCGCGCAGCTCGCGGCTGGGCGGGGCGGCGATCTGGAAGAAGATCTCCTGCCTGCGGAGGAAGTGGGAGAGGAACGCGTCGTCGAGCGTCGCCCAGGTCGGCTCGTTGGTGAGGCGGGTCGTCTGGGAGCGGTGCGCCGCCAGGGCGGCGCGCTTGGCCTCGAGGTGCTCGCCGGTCAGGACGGTGAGGGGGCGGAGCGTGAAGACCGAGCGGGTCATCCGCGCGATCGCCGCGGCGGCCTGCGACGGAGAATCGCACCAGGCCTTGAGCGTCCAGAACCAGACGGGGTACGCGAGGACGCGGGCCCCGAGAGAGCCGGCGCGGGCGAGGGACTCGAGCATGCCCCCCAAGGCCCGGTGATCGGGGTGCCGATCAATGCGGGAGGGAATAAAGATGTCCTGCGGCTGGTGCCGCTGGATCAGCTCCAGCAGCCGCCCGCGGACGGAGTCGAGGTGCGACGAGGCCGCGCCGTCGGGGATGTCGAGGAAGTGGAGGCGGTCCTCGGGGATGCCCAGCGCGGCCGCGGCCTGCGTGGCCTCGGCCCGGCGGAGACGGGCGAGGGCGTCGGGGGAGATGACGGCGGAGCGGTGGGAGTGCCGGCCGTCGGTGATGAAGGCGATGTGGACCTCGCTCCCGGCGGCGGCCTTGCGGGCGATGGTGGCGCCGCAGCCGAGGGTCTCGTCGTCGGGGTGGGGCGCGATGACGAGGGCGGAGCGGGCGGCGATGGAGCGGGTGATATCGACGGAGGCGTTGAGGAGGAGCCGGCGGTAGGCGGCGAAGACCGCGGCCTCGCTGTCCTTGAGCGCGCGGAGGGTGGGCGCGGCGCGGCGGGGCTCGGCGGTTGTCTCGGCGACCAGTTCCATGGCCGTTCCCTCCGTGGAAGTTGTGATCAGAGCGCCACGAGCTCCGGGCGCAGACCGAGGTCGTCCAACGTGCGCTGGATCTCGGGGATGTAGACGGGGTTCATGACGATGATGCGATCGGGGGGCTGTTGCCGCAGGGATTCGGGGCTCACGATGGGGTGGCCGCTGCCGGGCATGAAGCGGCCGTGCTTGTGGGGGTTGATGTCGACGACGCAGCCGACCTCGCCCTTGACGCCCAGGGTGGTGAGGAAGGAGACGCCCTTGGATCCCGAGCCCCAGACGGCGGTGCGCTGGCCGGCGGCGTGGCCGAGGTCGAGGTAGCTCTGCCAGCGGTCCATGGCGACGGGGCAGGCCGTCTGGAAGGCTTCAACGGCGTGGGCGACCGCGCGGACATCCTCTTCGGCGGGGTGAGGGCGGAAGGACGTGCGCGCGGCGGGGCGCGCGGCGATGAGGATGTACTGGTCGGCGTAGTCGAGCCAGAGGTCCTGCA
>JAEYVB010000127.1 GCA_023429345.1 Planctomycetota bacterium | reverse complement strand
CGGCGATACGGGGGTGCGACTTTCGGCGAGGGGAAGAGTTTTCGGTCCGGCGGGGTTATCGGGCGGGGGATTTGGTGTGCACTGGGCGGGCGGTGCGTGGAGAGGGATGGGCGGGAGCCGAAGGGGGCAAGCGGTGTCGCAGCCCGAAGGGCTGGCAGTCTGTAGCCGGGGGCAACGCCCCCGGATCAGACGTTGACGGCGGGGGAACACGGGCAGGGATGCCCGTGTCACGGGTCTTGTGTCACGGCGCGATGTAGTTGTGCTGGCGGAGCGTGCGGGGCTGGTCGAGGTTGATGACGAGGTAGCGGAGGGCGTCGATGGGGTGGTCGTGGATGCCGTCCTTGACGGGGGTGTCGAGGTCGGGGCGGGCGGGGTCGTAGTGGTAGGCGTCGAGGGCCTCGATGAGGCGCTTGCAGCGGGCGTGGATGAGCAGGCGCGGGGGCGAGCCGTCGGCGGGCTGGAGGCGGGCGCGCACGGCGAGCAGGCCGGGCGCGACCTTGCTGACGCGGGCGCGGTACTCGAGGCCCGCAGCGCTGAGGAGTTGAACAGCGGAGCGGCCGGTCTGGTCGTTGACCTGGAGGCCGGCGGGGTCGACGGCGAGCCACAGCGGGCGCGGGCGCATTGGGTCGAGGATCGCCGCGATGTGCGTGCCCAGGGTGGCGTTCTGCACGATGCGCTCGTCGACGATGTGCAGCGTGCCGTCGGGGAGGAGCGCGGCCCACAGCACGGCGGCGGTGCGGTAGCCGAAGTCCATGCCGCACAGGAAAACCGCGCCGGCGGTTTCGATGTCGCCCTCGAAGATGTGCCGCCGGTGGTCGAACTCGGGGAAGACGCAGTCGGTGCGCTTGGGGCGGAGGCAGAGCATCTCCGACTCCCAGGTGAGCAGGGCGACGCGGGACTTCTGCGTGACGGCGTCGTCGATGGCGATGTGCCCGCCCTCGTGCTCCTTGGCGCGGGCGCGGCACTCGGCGTGCAGCGAACAGGTGTCGCACGGACGCGCGGGCGGGCAGGTCTCAAGGACATCGAGGACGTTCCAGCGGAAGAGGCGGCGTTTGCCGGCGCGGGCCTCGGCGATGACGCGGGCCATGGGGCCGTGGGGGAGGTGCATGGTGCTGAGGCACTCGATGCTGCCGCGGACGAGCCAATCGCCGCAGCGGGCGGAGCGGGTGGTGAGCTGGGCGGCCTCCCAGACGAGGGGGTCGAAGACGTTGAGCTCGTCGCAGCGGAGCTTCTGCACGCGCGTGCCGCGGACGGAGGTCTGGGACTGGGCGAGCAGTTCGACGCGGGACTTGTTCTTGAGGCGGAGGCGGGTGTCGGTGATGCGTCCGTCGACGAAGGGCTCGAGGTTGTCTCGCGTGAAGAAGGCGCGGAGGTGGTGGTGCATGCGCTCGGCCTGCTCGAGGGAGCCGGCGAGGATGCGGACCTCGATGCCGGGCTTGAAGATGAGGTCGAGGGCGGTGGCGATGGCGCCGAGGAAGGTTTTGCCGCCGCCGCGGTTGGCCCAGAGGACGGCGTCGGGGGCGTGGCAGCGAGCTTCCGCTCGCTGCGCACCGCCTGGAAAGGCGGTGCCACGGTCGGAGGCGGCGCCACGGTCGGGGCGGTCGCCGAAGAAGGTGTGGAGGATGTAGTCGAAGGGGGCTTGGTGGTCGAGGTCCATCGGCCGGCGCGCGAGCGCGATGCCGAGGTTCGCGTGGATCCACTGGTGCAGGGCGACTTTGTCGGCGGGGATGTCGAACGCGGGCGTGTCATCGTGGGCTTCGGTCCGGGTCTCGGTGCGCGGCTTGGAAACGGGCATGGGGTCCCCTCGTGAGGTCGAGGGGGGCTTGCGGGAGTGGAGCGAGGTCGGCGTGGCCGTGGGCGAAGGCGGTGGTGGGGGAGAGGAGCGCCATCGCGGCGGCGCGGGCGAGGAGTTCCGGCGGGGCGGAGAGGAGGCGGCGCGTGGAGCCGGCGGCGTTCGCCCAGGTGCGCAGCGGGCGGAGCAGGCAACTCGGTTGCGACTCGAGGCGCGCGCCTTCGCGGCAGGCCGCGCGGAGGAGCGAGAGCGGCGTGATGCCGGCGCGCTTGAGCGCGGCCGCGAGGTGCTGGTCGCGGCGCGAGGGCGGGAGCGTGTAGGTGGTCATTCCGGCGCGGGCGAAGAAGGGGGAGCAGGCGCCCATGGCGGCGGCGGCTTCGGTCGCGTGGGTGTCGGGGTTCTGGAGGTAGGCGCGGACGAGCTGCGCCGCGAGCCCGCGGCCGCGGTAGCGCGGGTCGATGATGACGCGGCTGATGGCCTGGACTTCCCTGTTGAGGCGCGCCGCATCCGCGCGGCGGTCGCGGGTGCGGTAGCGGCCGGGCCAGGCGAGGTCGCGCCAGCGGCCGTTGAGCGTGGGCATGGAGACGACGAGGATGCCGACAGGCCCGCCGGCTGTTTCAAGGGCGAGGATGCGGGCGATCGTCGCGGGGCGGGCGGCGCGGTAGTGGAAGCGGGCGAGGGCGTCGTACTCGGCGATGGTCCCCGGACGGATGCGCAGCGCTGCGGCGGCAGCGCTGCGCCGGGCGGTACGCACCGCCGGGAAAGGCGGAGCCACGGCGGTGGGGCACGCCGGGGAGGTCACGCGAACTCCTCCGAGAGAGAGGATGCGCACCGGGCGGAGGCCCGCTGCCACGGCGATCGCGCGATGCTCGCGGGGCGGAGGAGCGGCTGGTGCACGAGCACGGCGGGGTCCAGGGCGTCGAGCAGATCGTCGTGGGCGGTGGCGCAGACGATGCGGAGCCCGGCGCGGGAGGCGCAGCGGTTGACGAGGTGGGCGAGGGTGCGGGCGGCGGCGCGGTCGAGCGTGCTGGCGAACTCGTCGATGAGGAGCGTTGGTGGGCGCGAACGGCCCGGCCCCGGCGGATCGGCGGTCGGCGCTGCGGCGCGCTCGAACGCCAGGGCGAGGCGGGCGCGGAAGCGCTGGCCGTCGGAGAGTTCGCCCAGGGAAAGGGGCAGGACGGTGGCATCCGCGAGGCCGGCGCGGGAGAGGTACCCGAGCGTGGCGTCGAGGTCGGAGGCGAAGAGGTCGACGAGGGCCGGGGCCGCGCTGGTTGAGCAGCGGCGCTGCAGCGGGTCCTCCGGCGCGTCGATCGGCATGCTCACGCACTCGCACCGGTCCTCCAGCGCGCGGAGGATGCTGCTCTTACCGCCGCCGCTGGGGCCGGCGATGAGCGCGACCTCGCCCGGGCGCAGGAGGCGGTCCAGCTCTCGGGCGATGCCGCGCACATCGCGCACCGCCGCGAGCGCGCGGAGCTCGCCGGGTGTGCGGCCGAACCGGGCGCAGGCGAGGAGGAGCTTGTCGCTCGCGGCGATCATCGGCCGCCCCTCTCCGCGGCGCAGAACGCCTCGTAGAGCCCGAGGATCACGCGGTGCTCGCGACGCGCCAGGTACTCGCTGATGCCCAGCTCGGCCGCGGCCTTACGGACGGACTTCCCGTGCAGGAACACGGCGGTGGCGAGCCGCCGCCGCCGGATGGGCCAGAGGTTGCGCTGGCGGAGCACGAACGCGAACTCTCCGGAGAGGACGCGGGACGCGATGCGCCGGCCGCGCCGGCGGACGCTGCGCGGGTCCTGCTGCACCAGGGCGGCGACTTCGGCGGTGGGGCGGCCGTCGAGGTAGAGGTACTGGATGAGGGCCTGCTCGGCGGCGGGGAGCTCGTCCAGGCGTGTGGCTAAGAGGTCTCGCAGATCCGGATTCGGCTGCCAGCGAAGGCGGCGGCTGTGGTCGGCCTCCGGGGGGTCAGAGGCGTGCGGGACCCCTGTTTCCAGTGCGATATCCATGGTTCGTCTCCGGCCCAGCAGAATCCATGTTCACTAGGCAGTAAACACAAGCACAGTTATACCGGCTGGTAGACGTTCAGGCAAGGTATTTGTTCGGGTATTCGGGGTCTGACCACAAGAGTGGAGCGCGGAGGTGGTCAGGGGTGGTCCGGGCGCCCCGAAAGCGGGGCGGGCGGTGGTCGGGGGCGCCGGCACGGAGCGGCCACGGGGCCACGATCCGGAGCGCGGGAGCTTCGTCAAAGGGGTGCGGGCGGGCGGCGGGCGCTCGGCTTACTTCTCTTTATGTCTTGGCGCGCACGCGGCGGCTGTGGATAAACGCAATTCCACCGCAGGCGAAACTTCGCCGGAGCGCCGCGAAACGCAGGGGTTCCGGCGCGCCCGGCGTTCTCCACACTCGTCACTTTCCGGTCCGCGCACGCCATGGGTAGAGGGCCACGTCACGCACGACGCTGGCCCGACGGAGACCCGCCCATGGCTTACCGCCTCGAACCGTTCCGAGATGCTGGGTTGGACCAGGCGCTGCTCGAGTTCCTGCTGAAGGAGCACGCCGAGCGGGCGGTGCCGCGGCTGTCGAGGCTGTGGAAGTACTTCCGCAACCCGGCGGAGTCGCGCCGGTCGGCGGGCGGGGCGACGGGCGCGGTGCGCCTGGCGCAGGAGTGCGGGCTGCCGTCGCGGCTCACCGGGCCGCGCCGGGCGGATGCGGACGACCGCACGCCGCCGCCGGAGATCGTGATCGAGAACGATATCGCGTGGCGTGTGCATGCGATGGTGGACTTCATGTTCGGCAAACCCGCGGCGATCGTGAGCACCGCGCCCGACGAAGGGCGGCGCGGTCTGGTCGGGCGGGTGCTGGACGCGGTGTGGGAGGCGTCGGGCGGGATCGCGCTGCTCCAGGAC
>JAEYVB010000079.1 GCA_023429345.1 Planctomycetota bacterium | reverse complement strand
GGGCAGAAGGAACCGCAGTGCCGCACGCCCGGCCCGCTGCACGCCGCTTCTCCTCGCGGTTCGCGGGCTCACGGTTCATCATCCTCCGGGCCCGCGGCGGCCTGGGCCGTGGCGGCGCAGGCCCGCTCCCAGAACGCGGCCCAGTTGCCCCAGGCGAAGCCCCGGATGTCCTCATCGCTCCACCCGTGACGGGCGAGGCACTCGGCGAGGCGGGAAAGGTCCGCGGGGCGCTCGATGCCGGCGGGGAGCCGCGCTGCGCTGAAGCCCCCGTCGAGGTCGCTGCCCAGCCCGACGCCGCGGCGGTGGCCGGCGATGTCGCAGATGTGCTCGATGTGGGCGACGGCGTCGGCGATGCTCGGGCGTTCGCCCTCCCCCAGCCCGGCCCGGACGAAGGGCGCGTACAGGTTCAGGCCGATGATCCCGCCGCGCTTCAGGAGCTGGATGATTTGCTCCTCGGTCAGGTGGCGCTGCGAGGGAGGCATGTCCTCGGTCGTGAGCAGCGAGCGGCAGTTGGAGTGCGTCGCCACGAGGTCGCCCTCGGCGAGGTCCACCAGCTCGAAGAAGGCGCGGTCGGAGAGGTGGCTGACATCGTGCACCAGCCCCGCGGCGTCGATCTCGGCGACCAGGGCGCGGCCCAGGTCGGTCAGCCCCTGCGAGGCGCTGCACGAGGGCTCGGCGTTCCCCGCGGCGTAGCGCGAGCCGCGGGCCCAGGCCATGCCGATCGCGACCACGCCCCGCGCGGCCCACCAGCGGACCTCTTCGGGCGTGCGGATGGGGTCCGCGCATTCCATGAGGAGAAGGCACCCGGGCGCCGGTCCATCGAGGCACCCGGGGACGGAGAGAGGGTGCTCGGGCGTGTGCAGATCGATCAGGCCCTCGCTGTGCCAGCGCTGGTACCACGCGAGCTGGCGGAGGCCGGCCTGGTGCGCGGCCTCGGCATCGCCGGCGGGGTAGGCGACGGCGTCGTCGCCGTTTGCCTCGGTGAAGATCGTGCCCAGAAAGGCGCGGACCTCACCCTCGCGGAGCGAGGGGAAGGTGAGGCTTGCGGGCTGGAAGGGGCCGCCGCAGGTTTCGAGGGGCGCGGCCATGTCGCGGCCGTTCTCGGCGAGGGAGGCCAGGTCCAGGTGTGCGTCGAAGAAGGGCATGGTCGGGCCGGGGATCGCGGCGGACAGGACACAGGGGCACGTGAGGGAGAGAATAGGAACCACGCCGACAGAAATGGGCAGTAGGGGGGCAGGGACGGGTCTGGGATGCGCGCGGGCGGGGCGATCGGGGCCGGGTACGGCGCACCCGGGAGCGCCACCGCGGCATCCGCGCGCACAAATGCCGCGTTTGTGCGCGCCGATGGGGCGTTCCCGGCCGCGGGCGCTGCCCCGGGGGGCATCTTTCTGGCGTGCCGGCGCACTTTCCCTCCAGTCCCGTCGCCGCCGGGCCGATACCCCGCGTACGCAACCCCTCCGCCGCGGCCTCAGGCCATGCTGCGCCGGCCGGCGAGCGCGCCGCGGAACTGGCCCTCGAGCTTCTGCTCGGTGGTCCGCTCGGGGTCGAGCGTGAGCGGGAGGATGAGGCTGAACATCGAGCCGCGCCCGGGCTCGCTGACCAGCTGGATCTCCCCCTGGAGGATCGCGGCGAGCTCCTTGCTGATCGCCAGGCCGAGGCCCGTGCCCGAGTGCTCGCGCGTCTTGGTGCCGTCGAGCTGCGTGAACTTCTGGAAGAGCCGCGCCTGGTCCTCGGGGGCGATCCCCGGGCCGGTGTCGATGACGCTGACGCGGATGCGGTCCTCGCTCTCGGGCCCCTCGCCGCCGCGGCCGGGGAGGAGCTCGGCGCGGAGCGTGATGCGCCCGGGCCTGCCGCTCGCGTCGGTCGAGGGCGTGAACTTCACGGCGTTGCTGAGGAAGTTGAAGATGATCTGCTGGAACTTCTTGGCGTCGGTCGAGACGATGGGCAGGTCCTCGGAGGCCTCGAGCCGCAGCTCCAGGTGCTTGCGGTCGGCCAGGGGGGCGATGAGGCCCAGGACCCCCTGGCAAGTCTCGCGGAGGTCCATGGGGGCGGGGGCCAGGTCGATCTTGCCCGCCTCGATGCGGGCCATCTCCAGCAGGCTGTTGATGAGGTCGAGCAGGCCGCGGCTGGCGGTGGCGATGTTCTCGAGGTAGCGGACGCGCTTCTGGAGGCGGGTGGAGTCGTCGCCGGCGTCGAGTTCGCTCTGGGCCTGGTCGCGGAGGAGCTCGGCGAAGCCGATGATGGAGTTGAGCGGCGTGCGCAGCTCGTGGGAGACGTTGGCCAGGAACTCGCCCTTGAGGCGCATGGCCTCGAAGAGGGCGCTGTTGGCCTCGGCCAGCTCGTTGAGCTTGACATCCAGGGCGCTGTTGATGGCGCGGAGCTGGTCGTGGGAGCGGACCACCTCGGCGAGCATGCCGTTGAAGGTGCGGGAGAGCTCCTCGAACTCGTCGCCGGTGTTGATCTCCGAGCGGATGGAGAGGTCCCCCTCGCGCACGCGCTGGGCCGTCTCCTTCAGGGCCCGCACCGGGCTCAGGATGATCTGGTGGGTGATGAGGTAGAAGACCAGCACCGCCAGGCCCAGGACGAAGAAGCCCGCGGAGAGGAGGTAGACGGTGTTGCCCGCCAGCAGCCGCGCCGCATCGCTGGGCGGGGGCTTGAGCGTCACCAGGCCCACGAGCCGGCCGGCATCGTCGCGCACCGCGGCGGCGTAGCGGTAGTCGCGCATGAGCCCGGACCACGAGGGGCGGAGCAGGTCCTCGGCGGAAGCGT
>JAEYVB010000059.1 GCA_023429345.1 Planctomycetota bacterium | reverse complement strand
CGGTACTGCATGTCACGCTGGTCCCGCGGCCGCGAGTCGAATCGCTGGGTCTGCTGGTGCTGCATCTGGAAGCGATCGTCGCGCGTGTCCCAGCGGTCCTGCGTGTCCCACTGCGAACGCGTGTCGCGCCGCTGGTACTGCTGCTGATACTGGGGCCCGTACTGGGGATCGGTGCTCCAGCGGTCCTGGGTCGACCACGTCCGGGACTGATCCTGCGGGAACGGCCCGCCGGCGTAGCGGTCCTGGCTGAAACGGTCCTCCGCGAAGCGGTCCTGCTGCATCGGCCGCTGGCCGAAGCGGTCCTGCCGCATGCGGTCGTACTCGCGCGGATCCTCGGGGACCGTGTTGAAACGGTCCTGCTGCCCGAAGCGGTCCTGCTCGAAGCCCATCTCGGAGGTCGCGAGGATCTGGCCCGGGAGCTTGAAGGTCACGAGCTCCTTGTCGCTCTCGCCCATCACCCGCAGCTTGTTCTCCTTGATCTGGATCTTGTCGTGCTGGATCGGCTGGTCGTCCAGCGTCGCCTCCGTCAGGCGGCCGTTGTCGAAGACGATGTGGACGGTCTTGTCCTCCTTGGTCTTCCCGGCGAGCACCAGGTCCGAGCGCAGGCCCTGGATGTGGTCGGCCGACTTCCAGCCCTGCTGGTCCGCCTTGCCCTCCTGCATCCCCAGGACAGCGCCCTGCTGGTCCTTGTTCGCCTTCTGGTCCTTCTGGAGCTCCGTGTGGTCCTGCTTAACCGTCGTGTCCTGCTTGACCGTCGTGTCTTTGTGCTCCAGCTTCTGCTGCTTGTCGGGCTGGTCCTGCTGCTGGGCCATCACCGTGCCCGCGGCCATCGCCAGCGCCGCGCAGCTCCCCACCAGGTAGTTCCGGCCGAGTCTGTTCTGTTCTCTTCTCATTCGTCGTCCCCCTTGGCGTCACGCCTCATTTGCCGGGATCCACGCATCGGCAACCGTGCCCTGCGCCCCCCGGCCCACTCGAGTGCAACCGTGTTCAAACACGTTACCCCGGCGCTGCGCTGGACACGGTGAAATCGCGCGCGACTTCAGACTCAATGAGGCGCGCCTCATGAGCCACCCGGCGGACACAGCCCGCGCAACAAAAAAACCGGGACGCCCCGACGGCGTCCCGGCACTTGCATCGAAGTCCTCTTCGCGTCAGCGCGCCGCGGTCGTCCCCGTGTCCCCGGCCGAGGCCGACGCCGGGGCGAGCGGGTCAAAGTCCCCGGCCAGCTCGCGGCCCTTCTCCAGGAGCGCCCGCCGCTGGTCGAAGGTGAGCCCCTTCATCACCTCGCGCACGGCCGCCCGCTTGTCCAGATCGGTCGTCGCCGCCTTGGCCTTCGCCACCGCGCCCGCCAGCTTGCCCGACTCCTCCGGGCTCAGCCCGAGCGCCGCCACCGCCTTGTCCGTGTTGGGCGCGGTCAGGATCAGCAGCCGGTGGTAGCTCTCCACCGAATCGCGGCACGAGATCTCGTACAGGAACTTGCTGACGGTGTTGACCTGCTTGGTCTTCTCCGCCTCGCTCGCCGGCTTCTGCGACAGGTCGTTGGGCACGCCGCTCTCGGCCATGATCTCGTTCATCACCTTCTGGAGATACTCCGAGGTGATCTGCTGGTTGAGCTGACTCTGCTCGCGCGTCAGCGCGCCCTTCGTCTCCAGGTACGACGAGAGCGGCCCCGCCGACATCAGGTGCGTCATGATCGTGCCGATCGTCGACAGCTTGTCCGACTGGCTGATGTCGAACTTCTCGATCATCCCCGGGGAGCCGTCCAGAGGCTCGATCAACTCCAGGAAGTCCAGGTTGTCGATCGCGATCAGGTCGACATCCGTCATCCACTCCTTCACGTGCGGACGGACCTTCTCCAGCGTCGCCTCGTCCACCAGCGGGTTCACCCGAAGGGCCAGGATGTCCAGGATCCCCGGGATCCGATCGATCTTGCCGTCCGGGCCCGGCTTGGCCAGCGATTCGTACTGCGGCCGCGGCGCCTGCTGGACAACCGGCTGCCCCCCGCCCACCACCAGCTGCTGGGGCTGCTGGGCCGTGGCGACGGTGCCGAGGGCGAGTGCGGCGAGAATTCCGGTGGTGCGAAGAATGGTCATGAGGAGGTTCCTGGGGAAGGTCGTCGCCGGCATCGCCGACGGGCAGAGGGACGGATTATTGCCCCGCAACAGGGGTACCGGCGGGCCCCCCGGTCCGCGGTTCGGCGGGCGCAAGGGATGCCGCCCGGCGGGGGGCTCAGGGTTCTTTGCCGGCATCACCGCCCGCGCTCGGGGCTTTCCGGGGGCAACCTGGGGGCCGGCGCGATCAGGGCCCCTGGAGGGCGTACCGGAGCAACGCCCGCTTCTGCGGGCCATCCAGGACCGCCAGAACCCTCAGGAACAGCCCTCGCTTCTGCGCCGCGTCAGCCTTCCCCTTGGTCTCGATAAAGAAGTTCGAGACCATATTGCGGATCTTCATATCCTGTTCAGGCCGCAGTTCCAGCCGCGCGATCAGGGCCTCCAGCTCGGCCGTCCCCGCCGCGATCTGCCGCTCATAAGACCGGCGGATCTCCTGGCCCAGCTCAAAGAGCGCCACGCGGGCGCTCGCCTGCCGCACCCGCAGCGTCTCGCCCTTGGCTTTGGCATCGGCGACAACCTCATCCCGCAGCGCTGTCCGGTACTGCCCGACAAGGGTCTGGAGCCTCACCCCCGGACCCTCCGGGAGCGCTCTCAGAAACTCGCTCTCGAGCGACCCGCGCCGCCGCAACGGCTCCAGCTCCCGGTACACCTCTCCCGCCAGCCTCAGGAGCGCCGCCTTGTCCCCCGCCTGCGAGGCGTTCGCGAGCTCAACCAGCAGATCCAGGTTCCCGGCCACCACCTTGTCCAGAATCACCGCTCGCTCCTGCAGGATCGCGCTGCATGCGGCCCTCTGCTCCGCCGTCAACGAGATCAGTTCGAGCGCCGCCTCCTCCGGCGGCAGGTCCAGCCGCCGGAGCCGCCCCTGGAAATCGCGCTCTACCAGCGTGGCCGCCGCGGCCGCGGAAACCTTCGGCCCGGCCAGTGGGTTCGGCCCCCCGGCCTGCGCCTGCCCCAGGGCCGGGGTCGCGAGCATAAGCAGCAGCATGGCGGTACGCATGGAGCCTCCTATCCCGTCAACGCCCCGCCTTTGTACGGATTGCCCGATCCCGGGTTACACGCTCCCCCCGGCCCCGCCGCCGACGGCACGGATAACCTCACGCATGCTCGAGCCCATCCGATTGCTGATGGCGGGTCTCATCGACTACGCCGGCCTTTTCCCCCCCGCCAAGCTGGAAATGGGCCCGTCCGTCGAGGCCTTCGCGCACGCCCGGGCGGGCGAGCACGCCGCCATCCTGGGCCGCTTCATCTGCCCCGCATCACGCCTGAAGGAGTTCTCCAAGGCCGCGGCCGTGCTCATGCCGGGGACGCACGCGACAAGCGGCTACCGCGAGCACGCGGACCTCATGGACCCCTGGCGGATATCGGTCATCATCGACGGGCCCCTGCCGGCCGGCCTGGAACTCGTCGACGGTTTCAACCAGCACCACGAGAAGGAAGACAACGGCCTGGCCTTCGCCGATGTCCTGGAGCTCAAGGTCGAGCGCCCCGGCGAGATCGACGACGCGATCGGGCTCATCCCCGACCACCTCTACCCCTTCTTCGAGTTCCCCGCTCCCGTCGTCGCCGACGGGGATGCGCGAGGGTACATCGCCGCGCTGGCCGGGAACGCCGCGGCCGCCAAAATCCGCACCGGCGGGGTCACGCCCGGCGCCATCCCCCCGGCCGGCGCCGTCGCCGAGTTCCTCGTCGCGTGCGCCGGCGCGGAGGTGCCCTTCAAGGCCACGGCGGGCCTGCACCATCCCATCCGCGCCGAGTACCCGCTCACCTACGAGCCGGGCTGCCCGCGGGGCGTGATGCACGGCTTCGTCAACGTCTTCCTCGCGGCGGCGATGATCAAGACGCACCGCATCGACGCGGCGACCGCCGCACGGATTCTCGAGGAACGGAGCCCCGAATCCTTCAGGTTCACCCCCGAGGGTGTCCGGTGGGAAAGCCTCGTGCTCGATCCGGCGCAGATCGCCCGCGCCCGGGAGGTCTTCGCGCTCTCGTACGGGTCCTGCTCGTTCGACGAGCCCATCGAGGACCTCAATCGCCTCGGCCTGCTCTAGCGGAAACGGCCTCTATCCGGCCGGTCTTTCCCGCCCCGCCGGATCGGTTCGTGCAAAACCGGATAGGCCGCGCTACACTTGCGACCCACAGAAATCGGCAGCGGACCGCCGGGCGGATGCGGCCGGCCCACTGCCCGCGCCGGAGCCACGCCTGATGAGCCGTGTTGATGTCCCGCTCCCGCAGGTCCGCCCCTTCCTCGCGACCCAACGAAAGGACAAGTGGTGGCTTTCGCCGCTGCTCGTCTTCCTCGGCCTCTCGGCCTTCATCGTCTACTCGACGTGGGCAGCGCTCCAGGGCGTGAACTACTACGTGCCGGGCACGCAGTACCTCTCCCCGATGTACTCGCCGGTGCTGTTCGACTCCTGGAAGCTGCCCGCGGGCGCCGAGTCGGGGCATGCATGGTTCGGCCCTTGGCCCGACTGGTTGCCCCGGACCATGCTGGGCATCCTCCCGCTCACCCCCGCCTTCCTGATCCTCTGGGCCCCCGGCGGTTTCCGCTTCACCTGCTACTACTACCGCGGGGCGTACTACAAGGCCTTCTGGCAGGACCCGACCTCCTGCGCCGTCGGCGAGCCCGGCTTCCGCGGCAAGCGCTTCCGCGGCGAACGCTGGTTCCCGCTCGTGCTGCAAAATGTCCACCGCTACTTCCTCTACATCGCCATCCTCTTCATCGGTTTCCTCAGCTACGACGCGATCATCAGCTACTGGTTCCTCAACGAGGCCACCGGCAAGTGGGGCTTCGGCATCGGCGTGGGCTCCCTCGTCCTGACGCTGAACCCGATCCTCCTCGGCGGCTACACCTTCGGCTGCCACTCCCTCCGCCACCTCATCGGCGGCAAGTTCGACATCCTCGCCCGCCGCAAGACCCAGAAGAAGGCCTACGACTGCGTCACCTGCCTCAACCGCCGCCACATGGTCTGGGCCTGGGCCAGCCTCGTCTGGGTCGGCTTCTGCGACGTGTACGTGCGGATGGTGGCGAGCGGCGCGTGGACCGACGTTCGGATCCTCTGATGCCCAGCCGAGGCTGAACGCCGGACTGTGGAGCAATCGATGAGTCAGTTTCAAACGCATGAGCACGACGTCCTGGTGATCGGCGCGGGTGGCGCGGGGTTGCGAGCAGCCATCGAAGCATCCGCCGCCGGCGTCAAGGTCGCCCTCGTCTGCAAGTCCCTCCTCGGCAAGGCCCACACCGTCATGGCCGAGGGCGGCATGGCCGCGGCCATGGGCAACGTCGACGACCGCGACTCCTGGAAGGTCCACTTCGCCGACACCATGCGCGGCGGCCAGTACCTCAACAACTGGCGCATGGCCGAGCACCACCCCAAGGAAGCCCCCGACCGCGCCAAGGAGCTCGAGGCCTGGGGCGCCCTCTTCGACCGCACCCCCGACGGCCGCATCCTCCAGCGCAACTTCGGCGGCCACCGCTACCCGCGCTTGGCGCACGTCGGCGACCGCACCGGCCTCGAGATGATCCGCACGCTCCAGGACTACGGCATCCACCGCGGCATCGACATCTACATGGAGATGACCGTCGCCTCGCTGGTGAAGGACGGCGCGAGGTGCGCGGGCGCTGTGGGCTACGACCGCCAGACGGGCCAGCTCCACTTCTGGAAGGCCAAGGCCGTCGTCCTCGCCACCGGCGGCATCGGCAAGGCCTTCCGCATCACCTCCAACTCCTGGGAGTACACCGGCGACGGCCACGCCATGGCCTACAACGCCGGCGCCGACCTCATGGACATGGAGTTCGTCCAGTTCCACCCCACCGGCATGGTCTGGCCCCCATCCGTCCGCGGCATCCTCGTCACCGAGGGCGTCCGCGGCGAGGGCGGGCGGCTCGTGAACAGCGCCGGCAAGCGCTTCATGTTCGACGACATCCCCGAGCTCTACAAGAACCAGGTCGCCAAGGATGTCGAGGAGGGCTGGCGCTACGTCACCGGCGACAAGAACGCCCAGCGCCCGCCCGAGCTCCTCACCCGCGACCACGTCGCCCGCTGCATCAACCGCGAGGTGAAGGCCGGCCGCGGATCGCCCCACGGCGGCGTCTTCCTCGACATCGCCTGGATCAAGGAACGCGTCAAGAACGGCGAGGAGCACATCAAGAAAAAGCTCCCGTCCATGTACCACCAGTTCAAGACCCTCGCCAACATCGACATCACCCAGGAGCCGATGGAAGTCGGCCCCACCACCCACTATGTCATGG
>JAEYVB010000026.1 GCA_023429345.1 Planctomycetota bacterium | reverse complement strand
AACCAGCTCAGCGCCGAGGTGGTGGCCGATTCCGCCGCCATGCAGGCCGCGGCCGGCTATGTCCCCCCCACCCTCCTGGTGGTGCCCATGTCGGTCGTCGGCAACTGGCTCCACGAGGCGAAGCGCTTCTGCCCCGACCTCAAGCTGATGGTGCACCACGGCGTCGACCGCAAGCTCGGGGACGACTTCCTCCAGAAGGTCGCCGACACCGACGCCGTGATCACCACCTACGCCCTCGCCCACCGCGACCGCGACCTGCTCCAGCGCGTGCAGTGGCAGCGCATCGTGCTCGACGAGGCCCAGTACATCAAGAACCCGTCGACCAAGCAGAGCCAGGCCGTGCGCGAGTTCCCCTCCAACTCGCGCGTCGCGCTCACCGGCACCCCCGTCGAGAACCGCCTCAGCGAGCTCTGGTCGATCCTGGACTTCCTGAACCCCGGCTACCTCGGCCCGGCGGCGAACTTCCGCAAGCGCTTCGCCGTGCCCGTCGAGAAGTACCGCGACCAGGCCCGGCTCAAGCAGCTCCGCGACCTGGTCCGCCCCTTCATCCTCCGCCGCCTCAAAACCGACCCCGCCGTCGCCGCCGACCTCCCCGAGAAGCTCGAGATGCGGGAGTTCAGCTACCTCACCGCCGAGCAGGCCGAGCTCTACGAGACCGTCGTCAACCGCATGCTCGCGGAGGTCGAGGCCGCCGAGGGCATCCAGCGCCGCGGGCTCGTCCTCTCCACGCTCATCAAGCTCAAGCAGATCTGCAACCACCCCGCCCAGTACCTCAAGGACCACCCGGCCGACTCCGCCGAGCCCCCCGCCTTCAACCGTTCCGGCAAGTGCGTGCGGCTCATGGAGCTCCTGGAAACGGCGCTCGCCGCCGGCGACCAGGCACTCATCTTCACCCAGTTCCGCCAGATGGGCACGCTCCTGGGCTCGATGCTCCGCCACCAGTTCGACAGGGATGTCCTCTTCCTCCACGGCGGCACGCCCCAGGGCCAGCGCGTGGAGATGGTCGAGCGCTTCCAGCGCGCCGACGGCAAGAACCCCGTCCTCATCGTCAGCCTCAAGGCCGGCGGCGTGGGCCTCAACCTCACCGCCGCGACCCATGTCTTCCACTTCGACCGCTGGTGGAACCCCGCCGTCGAGAACCAGGCCACCGACCGCGCCCACCGCATCGGCCAGCACCGCACCGTGCAGGTCCACAAGTTCGTTGTCCGCGGGACGCTGGAAGAACGCATCGACGAGATGATCGAACAGAAGACCGCCCTCGCCGAGAACATCATCGGCTCCGGCGAGACCTGGCTCACCGAGCTCTCGACCGATCAGCTCCGCGACATCCTGACCCTCCGCCGCGACGCCGTCGGCGATGAGGACGAATAAGGAACCGACCGTGTCCGAGGTCCCCACCCCTTCCCCCGACCGCCGCCCCCCCGAGGATGCCGCGCCCGCCCCGATGCCCTACCCCCGGGCCGCCCCCCACAACACGCCCTCCAGCCCCGCCTTCCGCCCCGGGACCAGCTACCAGCCGCGCCCCGTCAAGCCGCGCAAGGTCCGCGGCGGCCTCAAGCTCTCCCACGCCGACGCCGCCTTCCCCGAGAGCTGGCCCGCGCAGCGCTGGATGCGCCTCGTCGAAGCCTGCGCCAAGCCCGAGGCCATGACCGGCGGGCTCGAGTACGCCCGTCAGGGTCAGACTCGCCGCATGGCCGTCGACCCCGGCAAGATCAAGGGCGCTGTGCAGGGCACCATCATTAGCAGCTACGACACCACTATCACCTTCCCCGCCTTCGCCCACGAGGAATCCGAACGCATCATCGGCGCCATGGTCGACCAGGCCGTCTACGCCGCCAAGCTCCTCGCCGGCGAGCTCCCCCCCAACATCGAGGACGTCTTCGCCTCCCAGAAGCTCCGGCTCTTCCCCGACTCGGGCGAGCTCAAGTCCACCTGCAACTGCCGGGACACCATCAAGCCCTGGTGCAAGCACGCCTGCTGCCTCGCCTACCTCGTCGCCGAGCAGTTCACCCGCGACCCCTTCACCATCTTCACGCTCCGCGGCCTCCCCCGCGAGGAACTTCTCGAGCGTCTCCGCCAGCGACGCATGGTCGCCGGCTCCGGGGCCGGCTCGGCCCTCGTCTACGCCCCCATCATCCCCGGCGTCAGCGATGCCCCCGCCGCCCCCCTCGAAGAGGTCGCCGATCGGTTCTGGGAATCCGGCCCCGAGCTCGACCACCTCGACCTTCCCATCGCCCCCCCCGAGGTCAGCCACCCCCTCCTCCGCCGCCTCGGACCCAGCCCCTTCGCCGGCGGCCGCTTCCCCCTCGTGGGACTGCTGGCGACCAGCTACGGCATGATCAGCGAGAGCATCCTGAAACGGGCCGAGGACGGCGATTCGGACGCCCCCGCGCAAGAGCCGGCCGAGCTCGAGGGCGACGACGAAACCCCCGAGCCCTGACCCCGCTATTCCGGCCGCCGGGCCCGCGGCCGGGGCCGGACGGGTTTGACTCACCCCCCGGGCTCTCTAAACTTGCCTTCCCTTTACGGGAGCCGATCGCGACGGAAGCCCACCACCCGCAGGGTGACCCGGGCCGAGGCGCGGTCAGGGGTCTTCTCGCCGCGGCGAGTAGAAGGCCCAGCTCCAAGCCGGTCCACCCGGGCCGGCGCCTGTGCCGCGGATTCCGCGAAGGCCACTCGAACCCGAGGGCCGGACCGGACCGCGAGTGGTCCGAGTCCCGCGCGTCATCCCCGGCGATGGCCCGCCTTTGCAGGAGTCCAGCGCCCAGCGCGATCCACGATTGGCCGATGGTGTAACGGTAGCACAGCAGATTTTGGTTCTGTTTGTCCAGGTTCGAATCCTGGTCGGCCAGTTCTGCGTGCCACCGACCCCTGACGCCAGCGGTCGGTGAACCGGACCACGCGGTTCAGCCACTCGCGTTGACGCCCACGCGTCGATGAGCACCCCCCGCTCTCAACCCGCCGCCATCATCCTCGCCGCCGGCAAGGGCACCCGCATGAAGGGTGACCTGCCGAAGGTCGTCCATCCCGTGGGCGGGAGGCCGATGATCTGCGCCGTGGTCGACGCGTGCAGGGCGGTCGGCTGCGATCCCATCGTCGCCGTCGTCGGCTACCGGCAGGGGCTCGTCCGCGAGGCCCTGGCCGATTCGCCCGGCGTCCGATTCGCCGTGCAGGAGCAGCAGTTCGGCACCGGCCACGCCGTTCTGAGCGCTGAGGCCTCGCTCGCCGCCCTGCCCCCCGAGACCGACGTGCTCGTCCTCTGCGGCGATGGCCCCCTCATCCGCCCCGCGACGCTCCGCGAGCTCCTCGCGAGGCACCGCGAGGCCGGCGCTGCCGCCACCCTCGCCACCAGCATCATCGACGACCCCACCGGCTACGGCCGCATCGTCCGCGAGAGCGCCGAGCGCGGCGGCCGCTTCGTCGGCATCGTCGAGCACAAGAACGCAACTTCCGACCAGCGGCGGATCCGCGAGGTCAACCCCAGCTACTACTGCTTCCGCCTCGGCGACCTCCTGGCCGCCCTCCGCCGCGTGGAGCGCAACCCCCTCAGCGGCGAGTACTACCTCACCGACACCCTCTCCCTCCTGCTGGCCGACGGCCGGCGCGTCGAGGTGGTCCCCAGCGTGCCCCCGGAAGATGTCCTCTCGATCAACACGCCCGAGGACCTCGCGGTCGTGGACCGCCTCTACCGCGCCCGCCCCGCCAGCGCCGGCTCTCCACCCGCCTCCCCCCTCCCCCCGCTCACCCAAGAGGAAGCC
>JAEYVB010000013.1 GCA_023429345.1 Planctomycetota bacterium | reverse complement strand
GGGCGGGATCGGGCGTGGGTCGCTCGTCGGGCAAGCGTGGGCTCGGGTGCGGGTGCGCGCCGGCGAGTGTAGGTCCGCTTGGGCGATGGACCTGTACACGGTGGTGACGCGGAAGGGGGACGGGACGGCGAAAGTGGTGATCGCGGCGGAGAGCGCGGGGGCCGCGGCGGCCGAGGCGGCGCGACGCGGGATGGTGGTGGAGCGGGTGCTGGCGCCGGTGTGGTCGGGCGCGGGGGATGAGGGGGCGGCGTCGGCCGGGATGAGGTGCCGGACGTGCGCGTTCCCGCTCGGGGGCTTGAGGATGGAGCGCGGGTGGGTGACGTGCCCGGAGTGCGGGCTGCGGCAGGGCGTGCTGGGATGAGGACGGCGCCGCGGGCGGGGCGGTAGACTCGCGCCATGAAGCTGACCGAGTCCGAGGGACGTCCGGACCCATTGCATCCGCCGTACGTGATGAGCGTGCAGCAGCGGCTGTACCTCTGGCTGGCGGGGATCTTCGTGACCTCGCTCCTGGTGGCGAACCTGATCGGGGCGAAGTTCTTCAGTTTCGGATCGGTCGACGTGCTGGGGCTGGAGCTGCACCTCGAGCACTCGGTGGGGATGTTCGCGTTCCCGGTGACGTTCCTGCTGACGGACCTGCTGAACGAGTACTACGGGAAGAAGGGGGCGCGGCGGGTGACGTTCCTGGGGCTGGGGACGTCGGTGTTTGCGCTGGTGCTGATCCAGGCGGCGATCCACGCGCCCTCGGCGCCGCCGGCGCGCACGTTCGTGGACCCGGAGGTCTTCCGGAAGGTCTTCGGGACGGGCGCGGTGATGATCGTGGCGTCGCTGACGGCGTACATGCTGGGGCAGATGACGGACATCTGGGTCTTCCATCTGCTGAAGAAGGTGACGCGCGGGCGGCTCCTGTGGCTGCGGGCGACGGGCTCGACGGTGGTGTCGCAGGCGATCGACAGCCTGGCGATCTCGCTGGTGCTGGGGTACGGGAGCATGCTGGCGAGCGGGGCGCCGGCGTCGTTGCCGTTCATGCTGGAGACGGCGGCGAAGGGGTACACGCTGAAGTTCGTGATCGCGGTGGCGATCACGCCGTTGATCTATGTCGGGCACGGGGTTTTCGAGCGGGTGTTCGGGCTGCGGCCGCTCCGGGCGGAAGACCCGCGGGCGTGAGTATGGGCGTCGGGTCAGGAGGCGGCGCGGTAGGGTTTGACGCGGCGTTCGTCGCGGCCGGCGAGGTCGGCGGCGGTTTCCAGGTCGTAGCGGGCCTGGAGGTTCATCCAGAACGCGGGCGTGGTCCCGAAGAAGCGGGCAAGGCGCAAGGCCGTGTCGCCGGTGATGCTCCGGGCGCCTTGGACGATCTTGCCGACGCGGTCGGCGGGCATGCCCGTCTCCTTCGCGAGGCGGTACTTGGAGATCCCGGAGGCTCCAGGAAGTCGCTCCGCAGGATCTCGCCGGGATGGATGGGAGGGTGCTTGGGTGCCATGATGATTCGAGCCGCGGAGCGGCGCAAGAATGTAGCCCCGGGCGCGAGCCCGGGGTGTGAGCTCGTCCTGGAATGTGACGGTCCGGTGGTGTTCCTCCTGCGAGGCGATGTAGTCCGTCGTCGCGCCCACGAGTTTCTCGCCGATGGAGAAGATTCCGTAGCCGGTCTGCCAGCCGAACGGCTGTTTGAACTCGTCGTGGACCCATCCCGATGAGTTTGACTTGACAACGCGGAGCAGGTCGGAGGCGGCCATCCGCGGCGGGTAGCGGACGAGGAGGTGGATGTGATCCTCGATTCCGCCGGCCGCGAGGAGTGTCGCGTCGAGCTCGCGGCAGATGCCGCCGATGTAGGCGTAAAGTCGCGGTTTGATGGCCGCGGTGATGAGGGGTTCGCGGTGCTTGGTGGAAAAGACAATGTGGGCGAGGAGGTTGGAATAGGTGCTGCCCATGCGGTGTTCCGACGTGGGAGGTGCAGTCAAGCGACCCCGGACTTGCGTGCCGCCCCTCCGGGGCTGGGGTGATAGTGCGGAGGATAATCGATCGGATTGCCGGTACCCGGGGCTCACGCCCCGGGCTACATTCAGTCGCCGCTCCGCGGCTGGCCGCGGCGATCCAGCAAGGTTCGTCGAAGGCCGGGAGGTGGCATAGCAGCAGGCGAGGAACCCGATGCCAGAGCACTACGACCCAAACCTCCGCTCCTGGGTGGAGTCCGCGAACGATCCTGCCACGGACTTCCCGATCCAGAACCTGCCGCTGTGCTCGTTCGAGGCGGCGCACGACGGGCATTCGCACGGGCACCTGGGGGTGGTGATCGGGGACCAGGTGCTGGATGTGTCGGCGCTGGCGGAGGCGGGGTTCTTTCAGAATGACGGGGAGGAGGTCCAGTACGGGCTGCGGTTCCCGTACTGGCTCGGGTTTGCGCGGTTCCCCTCGGCGCTCGGCGCGATGCGGGCGAAGCTCCGAGGGTTTCTTTCCGCCGACAACCAGGCCGGCGGCCAGCAGGCGCGGCGGCTCCGGCAGAAGGCGATGCGGCCGCTGGCGGAGATGCGCTTCGCGCCGCCGCTGCCGGCCTTCAACTACACCGATTTTTACGCCTCGATCCACCACGCCACGACGGTGGGGGCGATGTTCCGGCCGGATAACCCGCTGCTGCCCAACTACAAGCACGTGCCGATCGGCTACCACGGGCGGGCGTCGTCGATCGTGATCTCAGGGAGCGAGATCACGCGCCCGGCCGGGCAGCAGTCCCCGGCCGAGGGCGGGTCGGCGCCGTCGTTCGGCCCCTGCGCGATGCTCGACTACGAGCTCGAGGTCGGGTTCTTCGTCGCGGGCGGGAACCGGCTGGGCGAGGCGATCCCGATCGGGCGGGCGCACGAGCATCTGCTGGGGGTGTGCCTGGTCAACGACTGGTCGGCGCGGGATATCCAGAAGTGGGAGTACCAACCCCTCGGGCCC
>JAEYVB010000333.1 GCA_023429345.1 Planctomycetota bacterium | reverse complement strand
GGGCGGGCCGCCGCGGCCGCGCGTCGGGCGTTCGGGCTGGACGGGGCGCGGGATGGCCGTTGCGGAGGCGGGCTCGGTGAGGTCCTCGACGGCGATGGCGACCTGCTTATCCTCGGCCTCGAGCTGGATGAGGGCGAGCTGGGTGAGAATCTGGGTGTCGATGACAATGCCGTCGCCCTCGGGCGTGCCGACGCGCTGCTTCTTGCGGGGGAGGCGCTTGCGGAGCTCCTCGTAGGTGGCATCCTCGTAGCGGAGGCAGCACATGAGGCGGCCGCAGCGGCCGGAGATCTTCAGGGGGTCGAGCGTGGCCTTCTGCACCTTGGCGGAGCGCATGGAGACGGGCTTCAGGACCTTGAGGAAGTTCTTGCAGCAGCAGTACTGGCCGCAGCGCTCGTAGTCGGCGGTGATGCGGGCCTCGTCGCGGGCGCCGACCTGCCGCATCTCGACGCGGCTGCTCCAGAGCTGGCCGAGGCGGGCGACGAGGTCGCGGAAGTCGATCCGCTGCTCGCTGTTGAAGTAGACGACGATGCGCTCGCCGCCGAGGAGGGCCTCGACGTCGACGATCTTGGCGGGGAGGCGGAGCTCCTCGGTCACGCGCTTGGCCTCGGTGCGGAGGGCGTGGCGGGACTGCTCGATGCGGGCCTGGGCGTCCATGTCCTCGAGGGTGGCGATGCGGAGGACCTTGCCCTCGGAGTAGAACGGGTAGTCGCGGCCGCCGGAGTTCTCGATGTACTCGAGCATCTGCTTGCGGCTGACGCTCTTGGAGCAGCCGGAGTTGGGGCAGGTGCTGGTGAGCATCTCCCCGATCTCGGTGCCGCGGGGTGTGCGGACGACCAGCTTGGACCCGCATCCGGGCTTGGCGTCGCCGTCGTAGGGGAACTCCCCGACCATCTTGAGCACGCCGAAGCGGACGACGATGCTGGAGGGGGGTTTGAGGCGCTCGTAGATCTTGGCGTCTTCGGCGAGGTCGGCTTCGAACTGCTGGAGAGGGTAGATGGGCATAGCGGGAGGGGGAGTAGGTTCCGAAGGCAGATGCGAAACCAATCCGGGTGGTACGCGGCCCGGGGCGAGAGTTTAGGCGGATGGGCGGGCGTGCCCGGCCCGGGCGCCATCCCGCCCAAGGCCATTTCCTTACACTGGGAGCGATGGCCCGCAGCTCCGTCCTTATTCAGATCGTTGCCGTGCTGGGGCTCCAGGCGGTTCTGTTCGTGGTGCTCTGGAACTTGAGCGTGCCGCGGTGGGTGGTCTGGGCGTCCGGGGGGATGATGGCGGCGACGCTGCCGCTGCTGGTTCTGGCGGCGGTGGTAGCCCCGCGGGTGCAATCGAGCCCGAGGGTCCTGGCGATGAGGGAGCGGCCGCGGGCGGGGGCGCTCTTCATGGTGGGGCTCGCGCTGTGTATGTGGCTGGGCACCGCGGCGATGCTGGCGCAGACGGGCGGGAGCTTCCTGGTCAAGCTGATCGGGAGCTCGCAGCACATGGCGTTCTTCCTGGGGTTCGCGCTGATCGGGTACGGCTGCCGCCGGGTGGGCGGGGAGCGGTTCTGCCGGAAGTGCGAGTACGAGATGTCGCCGGAGATCGAGGCCGAGCCGGGGCTGGACCGCTGCCCGGAATGCGGGTCCATGTGGAAGGCCATGTTCGGGACGGTGCGTGGGAAGCGGGTGATCCGCAAGGGCTGGATCGCGGCGGGCGTGTGCATCCCGCTGCTGCTGATGGCCTGGCCGCTTATCTCGATCTCGCGGCCGGGGCTGCGGCGGGCGCCGCTGTGGGTGATGCCGATGTCGTCCCTGATGGCGGAGACGACCTCGCGGAACAGCATCACCGCCGAGGATGCCGTCACCGTCCTTCAGGCGCGGGGGCTGACGCCCGCCCAGGAGGTACGGCTCGCGACGATGCTGCTGGACAAGCAGAAGAGCAAGGGCCACATCTCGGCCGGCCCGCGCGACTGGCTCACGACGATGCAGTCGAGCGGCAAGCTCTCGCCGGAGCTTTCCCGCCGTTTCCTGGAGGAGCACCCGTACCCGGCGCTGATCCGTGGGGACCGGACTCGGCTGGGGCTGCCGGCGGGGCCGACCTCGGTCGGGCCCTGAGGTCTAGGCGTTGGCCTCGGTCACGCGGAGGATTTCGTGGACGGTGGTGATGCCCGCGGCCACTCATCCTGCACATTTGGCGCACCCGGACTCGAATTACGCTTGCGTAGCACGACTGTCGATGGTAACCTATTCGCGCCAATCGCGAGGGATGTTCATGGCCTTACTCACAGCCATTAGTGCCAGCATCGATTTCACCGGCATCGAGCTGGTAATCAGGTTTGAGTTGACCGCCGGCAGCCTCCCCGTCCATCTCAGCATACCTCGATCCATTGGCGTCCCATACTTATCGACGTCGCTCGGAGTTGTCGTCCCGGTAATCCCGGCAATGTGTGCGTGGGAGATCAAACGATCCTCCCCCGAATCGCTTTACCTTTGGGCACGCTACAAGATCAAGGACTCGGCCCGGGTTACCAAGCCGCAAACGGGGTATACCGTATCCGGCTCGACCGGTCTGATATCGGACGACGACAGCAACTCGACTGTTGCGTTCTCGGACTTGTCCGTGACTAATGGCTCTGAGGTTGATGGGGATGGCTGGTTTGACCGGGCCGTATACCTTCCGGCCCCACCACGCGCCCGAACGATCCATGTCGACCCTGTGCTCGGGAACAACAACAACAGTGGCCTTTCACCGAGCTTGGCTAAGCAGACACTCGATGGCACTAACGGGGGTCTCGCCGCATTCAATGCGCTGCCAAGCGGCGCGCCCAATGGACTGCTGCTCGCACGCGGCCTGACCTACACAGTCTCTGGTTCGGTGCAGTTCACTCCGAACGGCCATGCCCTCAAGGCGAAGGCGTACGTTGGCGGCTACGCCAGCAGTGGCAGTCCAAACTCTGATCGGCCGGTGATCCAGTGCTCGAGCGTGTCGCTCAACGGGGAGTTCCTGCACGTTCAAGGCATCAGGTTCGAAATCGACAACAGCCTCGGCAACAACTCCAGCATTAGCTATCCGGCGGTTTCCCGAGCGGCGGTCTCCATGCAGGACTGCGCCTTTATCAATGCTCAGAACATTCGCGCGAATGTCGTGGACCGGTGCATCATTGTCCCTAGGGTCGTCCATCCGACAGGCGAGCTGCGCGATCCGCTGTTTACAGGGGGAGTCGGTAATGCTGACACTCACCTATATAGCGATATCCATATCGTCAATGCGTTTGGGAGCGGAATTAATGGGCATGGTTGCTACGAACTGGGTGACAGCAGCGGTGGTCCTGGCGTGCGCACGGTCTACCGAAACGTGGTCATTTTGCGCACCAATCTGCGAGACCTGCACCGCTCAAGGGCTGCTCACCAGTTTCTGAATCTCTACTGTTGCGTGCAGGACAGTTGCGGGGTTGGTCTGACGGGCGGCGTAAACCTTGGGTTCTCTGCCGCAACGAGCACCACAACCTGGGATCTGCCAACTCGAACTCTAACGGTGACCCCAGCGGTGGGAGGGGATTTTGCGGTGACCTCCGGCGCACTGCTGGAGCTACGTGCCGGAGCGGATCTTGGGTTTTATCCGATCCAGTCCGTTCA
Organism: Planctomycetota bacterium; assembly: GCA_023429345.1. Lineage (GTDB taxonomy): Bacteria > Planctomycetota > Phycisphaerae > Phycisphaerales > UBA1924 > JAEYVB01. The sequence continues at coordinate 450 of JAEYVB010000333.1, read as the reverse complement.
GAGGTTCGGGACCCATGACATTATTACCCTCGCATCGGGTCAAACCATCGGCACGGTGACTGGAAACATCTATTGGAGGACTGGAGAGGGCCCTTGGCGCAGTTCGAACCAAAGCGTGCGGCATCTCGTCAATCTGAACGCTGGCTCGTATGAGGACGGTTCATTCAACGTCGCGAACTTCACTGCCATTTCAAATCAGGGCGATGCCGCGGGCTTGTGGATAGCCGAATCCATCGGCACTGCGACGCTGCCGGACTCAGGATCGCCGGATGCAAATTTCGCTCCGCTGCTCATGCTGGGTGAAAAGAAGTCAGGCGACTCATTGCCCGACGTAAACGACATTCATGTTGAGAATATCACGATCTCGCGATCCAACGGCGCTGCGTGCCGATTTGCGGGCCAGGAGTACGGCACCTCTCGCGCGGTACTCCGTTGGTCAATATGCGAGAT
>JAEYVB010000322.1 GCA_023429345.1 Planctomycetota bacterium | reverse complement strand
CCAGGTCACGATCACGGCGTGGCACGGTGATCCTCCGGGTCAGCTCGAGGATGACCTCACGGCGAACCGGCGGCGGCTGGTAGGCCTCATGGAGCAGGGCCTCCGCGCCCGCCCCGCCTCCCAGCCTTACGCGGCTGCGCCGGGATCGTCCGTCCGGCAAGCGATCCGCAGGCTCGTGCTCGCCGCCGATGATTTCCTGGTCCGGCGCGGGACCGGGGCCGGCGTGTCGATCATCGCCGGCTACCCGTGGTTCACGGACTGGGGCCGCGACTCGATGATCTCGCTCCCGGGGCTGCTCCTGTCGACGCGGCGGTTCGAAGAGGCCCGGTCCCTGCTCGAGACCTTCGCCTCGCACCGGCGCGACGGCCTCATCCCGAACGTCTTCGATGACCGCACCGGCGAGGCCTGGTACAACACGGTCGACGCGTCGCTGTGGTTCCTGCACGCGGCCTGCGAGTATCTGCGCATCACCGCCGACCGCGACGGGTTCGACCGCTGCATCCGGGGAGCGTGCCTCGACATCATCGACGCGTACCGGCGGGGCACCGATTTCGGGATCGCCATGGACCCCGCCGACGGCCTGATCTCCGCGGGCTCCGCCGACACGCAGCTGACGTGGATGGACGCCAAACGCGACGGTGTCGTGTTCACGCCGCGGCACGGCAAGGCCGTCGAGATCAACGCCCTGTGGTACTCGGGCCTGCTCGCCACCGCCGACGCCGTGCGGAGGGATGATCCCACCCGCGCCCGGGAGCTGGAACGCCTCGCCGCCGCCGCGGGCGGCTCGATCGCCGAGCTCTTCTGGAACCCCGAGCTGAACTGCTGCTACGACGTGCTGACGCCCGACCGCGACGGGCATTTCCGCCCGCAGGCGCAGGTCAGGCCCAACCAGATTTTCGCGGTGAGTCTCCCCCACTCGGCCCTGTCCGCGGAGCAGCGGGCGGCGGTGATCCGGGCGGTCCGTACGCACCTGCTCACGCCGGTGGGGCTCCGCACCCTCGCGCCCGGGGATCCCGGGTACCGCGGCCGCTTCCGGGGGCCGATGTTCGAGCGCGACGGGGCGTACCACAACGGCACGGTGTGGCCGTGGCTCCTGGGCGCCTACGCCGAGGCGGTCCTCCGCTCCGGGGATTTCTCGCCCGCGGCACGCGACGAGGCGATCACCGCGCTCGAGCCCATCATCATGTCCCTGGAGGATGGGGCCCTCGGCCATATCCCCGAGGTCTACGACGGGGACGGCACGCCCGAGGCCCCGCGGCAGTCGGGCGGCTGCATGGCCCAGGCGTGGTCCATCGCCGAGGTCCTGCGCGTCATCATGATGCTGGCGTGACTACAGCCCGAGCCGCTTGACGACACGGTCCTTCAGGCTGCCGCCGGAGGCCAGGAGCTTGGCCGCATCGTCGGGCGCGATGCTGCCCTCCGCGACATAGGCGGCGATCTCCCGGCGGGATTCTTCCTGGTGCTTGCTCCGGAGCACATCGCGGACAGCGCTCGAGAGGATCCCGATGACGGCGACGACGATGACGCCGCCGATGAGGATGCCCATCAGGACGATTTCCGCCTCCTGGATCCTGGCGAGGGTGAGCATGGTGCGCTCCGGGGTCGGCTCGGGCGTGTTCAGGACTTGATGTCGGCGGCCTTGGCGGACTTGCCGGAGTTGAGCAGCCGCACGGCGTCGTCGGGCGAGATGGAACCCTCGGCGACGTAGGCCGCGATCTCGCGCCGGGACGCCTCGCGGGAGCGCGTCTGCGACATCTTCCGGACCGCCTCGAAGACCATGTACACGATCGCCACCAGGATCCCGCCGGCGATGGCCAGGATCGGGATGATCAGTTCCAGAACTTCCGCGGAAGGCTCTTGCATGGCCCGCTCCCTTCAGCAGCAGCCGCCAGCCTTGGGCTTGCCCGCGGCCATGAGTTTCTCGCCCTGGTCGGGGGTCATCGACCCCTCCGCGATGTAGGCGGCGATGTCCCGCCGCGTCCGTTCGCGGGTGACCGAGTCCACGATGCTCTTGGCCGCGCTGCTCAGGATGGCAACCAGCCCCAGGAAGAGCCCGCCGACCCAGACCACGTTGTCGCTCTCGATGATCTTCGTGATGATCTCGGCCATTGCAGTATCTCCCGCGGCCACTTGATGGGAACCGGGCCCGCCGGGTTTCAGCCCGGCGAACGCCGCGCCCTCCGACCGGGTAAGTTTACGGTCGTCCGGCTCGCCGCCCCCCCACCCCCGCCCACCCAACCCCCCCACCTGAAGTTAGTGGTCAATCACGAGGACCAGATCGTCGAGGGGCTCCTGGCCGCGTACCGGCAGGGGTACTTCCCGATGGACGAGCCCAGTTTCGGCCCGGGTGCGCCCCTGCTGTGGCTCACGCCCGAGGTCCGCGGGGTGATGCCGCTGACCGAGACCGAGGGCTTCCATGTGCCCCGGCGGCTCCGGGAGCGGATGCGGCGCCGCCCCTTCCGGATGACGAGCGACACGGACTTCCGGGGCGTGATCGAGGGGTGCGCCGCCCCGCGCTGGTACGAGCAGGAAACGTGGATCGACGGGCGGATCCTGCAGCTCTATACCCTTCTGCACGCGCGGGGGCACGCGCACTCGATCGAGGCGTGGCTGGACGGCGCGGGCGGGCCGGTGCTCGTTGGCGGGCTCTACGGGGTGCGGATGGGAAGTGTGTTTTTCGCCGAGAGCAAGTTCTGCCGTCCGGAGCTGGGCGGGACCGACGCGAGCAAGATCGCGCTGGTGACGCTGGTCGAGCACCTGCGCCGACGGGGGTTCACACTCCTGGATGTGCAGATGTGGAACGAGCACCTGGACCGCTTCGGGTGCCGGCAGATCCCGCGGAAGGACTACCTCGCAAGGCTGGAGGAGTCGCTGGCGGTGGAGGCGAGCTGGGGCACGCTCGAGGCGTGAACGACCCCTTCGGCGCGACCAGCGTCAGACTAGGGCCAGCTCCGGCGACAGGTTTTCCTTGATAGCCCGGACGATCCGCTCGGCGGTGCGGACGTTGGCGAAACCGGCCTCGGCATCGATCGGCGGGGGGTTGCCGGTGCGGACGGCCTCGAGGAAGCTGCGGATCTCCATCACGATCGGCTCGGCATCGTCGATCACCAGCGGCTCGACGTTCACCAGCTCGTGCCAGTTCAGGCTCGTGAGGTCGACGCCCCGCTTGAGCTGCTCGCGGATCTCCTCCATCTGCAGCTCGTTGGCGCGGCGGCGGATGATGGTCCCCGCCTTGGTCGCAAAGTCGATCTTGATGTAGCCGTTCTCGCCGGTGATGCGGGCGACGCGCTCGGTCTTCAGGGCCAGGCGGCTGGCCGAGACGTTCGCCACGCACACGCCGCGGGGCGTGTTGAACTCCAGCCACGCGTTGCAGATGTCCTCGTGCTCGGTGATCACGCTCACGCCCGCGGCGCGGATGTTCTCGGGCTCGCGGCCGCCCATGAGCATCAGGACCACGTCGAGGTCGTGGATCATCATGTCCATCACGACGCCGACATCCACGGAGCGGAAGGTCATGGGGCTGACGCGGTGGACCTGGATGAACCGGGGGACGATCTCCAGACCGCCGGCGGTGGATGCCTGCATGGCCCGGAGGATGGGATTGAAACGCTCGATGTGCCCCACCATCAGCACGCTGCCGGTCGCGCCGGAAAGCTCCTTGATCGCGTGGGCGGTGGCCGCGTCCTGGGCGAGCGGCTTCTCGATCAGGCAGGCGACGCCGGCCTTCAGGAGGGGCTCGGCCACGGCGTAGTGCGAGGTCGTGGGCGTGGCGATGGAACAGGCGTCGACGCCGGCGTCGATCAGCTCCTGAACCGTCGCGAAGGCCCTGCAGTTGTGCTTCTCGGCCAGCGCCTCGCGGCGGGCCTCATCGGCGTCGACGACACCGACCAGCTCGCAGTCGGGCTGGGTCGCATAAACGCGGGCGTGGTGCCGGCCCATGCGCCCGACACCCACCGCGCCGCAGCGGAGCTTGCGCCCCTGGAAGCGGTCCTGGACAGAACCGCGGCTTGCCCGTGGCATGCGTTCGTCTCCTCGGGGGACGGGGGTGAGTCGACGATCAGCCGGTCACTTCTCCGACGGCCCGGGCGAGGTCGTCCTTGCTGGTCAGGCCGACGAACTTTTTGCGGACCTCGCCGCCCTTGAAGAGGATCACCGTGGGGATCGCGGAGATGCCGTACCGGAACGAGATCTCCCGGTTCGCGTCGGTATCCACCTTGCCAACCTTCACCTGGCCGGCGTACTCCTCCGCGACCGCGTCGATCGTCGGGCTGAGCATCCGGCAAGGCATGCACCACTCGGCCCAGAAATCGACCAGCACCGGCTTGTCCGACCGGAGGACCTCCGTGTCGAAGTTCGCGTCCGTAAACTCCATGACGTTAGCGCTGGCCATTCGATTCTCCTCAAAAACGAGCCGCCCGACCGGGTCCCTAGCGGGGCTGATAATCATATGGGCGCGGCCGGGCCCCGCCCACCCCCTCAGATCCCGCCCGCCGGAAGCCCCGCGGAGACGGCGTGAACGGCCCGGAGCGCCGATACATGCGCGGCGATGTCATGGACGCGGAAGAGCCTCGCTCCCGCGGCGTAATGGAGCGCGCTCAGGGCCAGTGTTGCCGGCAGCCGTTCGGTCGGCGGCGCATCCGGAGTGCCGCCGGCCCGGGCCACAAAGCTCTTGCGGCTGAGCGCAGATAAGACCGGAAATCCGAGGGCCATGAGCTCTCCGGTTCGCCGGACCAGCTCGAGGTTCTGCTCGACGGTCTTGCCAAAGCCCAGGCCGGGGTCCACAACAATCGCCTCGCGGCGGACCCCCGCACCGATGGCCGCGGCGGCCCGCTCCGCCAGGAAGCGGGCTACCTCACCCACAACGTCCGTGTACCGGGGCGGGGTGTCGTAGCGGTCGGAGTAGCGGTCATGCTCCGGCGGGGCCAGGCGGTGCATCAGCACCAAGCCGGCGCCCGCGCGGGCGACGGTTTCGAACATCGCGGAACTCTCCCGGCCCGCCGAAACGTCGTTGATAATGTCAGCGCCCTCCGAGAGAGCCGCGGCCGCCACGTCCGCGTGGGTGGTGTCGACACTGATAGGGATCGTCCCGAGGGCGTCTGATCGGGCGCGGATGGTTCGGATGACCGGCAGGATGCGGTCCAGCTGCTCGCGGACGGCTACCCGGGTGGCGCCGGGGCGCGTGGACTCGCCACCGATGTCGAGCAGGGCAGCGCCCGCCTCGACCGCTTGGATGGCAAAGGCCAAGGCGGCCGCTTTTTTGAGGTATACACCCCCGTCCGAAAAGCTGTCGGGGGTGACGTTGAGGATGGCCATGACCCGGGGCCGGCCGAGGTCGATCCGCCCGGAGGGGCCGAAGCGCCAGGACGCCGCGATGGGGCCGGGAACGGGGGGCATCGCAAAAACCCCGTCAAACGAGGGGATTTAGCAAAAAGAAAAGCGGGCCCGGAACTTTTGGCTCACAGGCCCGCAGGGGGGGGCTGGTTGTGAAAACAGTTTAAGCGTCAGAACTCCGGTTGTCCAGCGTCATCTCCATTTTCTTCCATTTCATCTCCGCCCATCCCGCCGCCCATGGTGTCGGCGAAGCTCTTGACGGTCTTCATGACCTGGGCAGGGATGAAGATCTGGCCTTGGACGCCCCCGGCGTCGGTGACGGCCCCGAAGCCGATCGGGGGGAGGTCCTGGGGGATCTGGAAGTCGGCGGGCGCCGCGCCCATCATGCCGGCGAAGCCGATGGCCACCTCCATGATGTTCTTGACGCCGATGTAGCCGGCCACCGAGCGGTTATCGGGGAGTTGCCCGGAGACCTGGGCGATGCCGGCATCCTTGTTGAGGCCGTCCCCGCCCTTGGCCGCGGCGACCGCCTGATCGAGGAGGGAGTTGTTCTTGCTGTAGGTCATCACGACGCCGTTCTCGAGCTTGGCGGCGTAGCCGCCGAGGCCGGTGGGGCCGAAGAGCATCATCTGCATCTGGGCCATCTGCTGGGCGGCGGGATCGGTCGGGTCGGCCTGCATCTTCATGGTCCAGACGTCGACCTCGCGGTCGCCGATCTTGGCGCCGCCGGCCTGGTACGAGGTCTGGAACGTGGTGCCGTTGATCTCCTTGTTGTTGATGCCCTCGAGCGAGGACTTCATCTCGGTGAGATACGCGGCGGGGTCGCTGGTCTTGACGAAGGCGGTGGTGTTCAGGAAGAGCCCGCCCATGAGCGCGGGGGTAGTCCCCCAGAAGAAGCCCATGCCGTCCATCTTGTCGGCCATCTTGGTGAAGTTCATCATGCCGCCCATGGCCTCGGCCTGATTCTTGTTGATCTCGCCGAGCCGCTTGAGCAGCGACTTGATGCCGGGGCTGCTGGTGTCCATGGCGAAGGACATGAGGAAGGGCTGGTTGGGCAGCGCGGCCAGGATCTGGCCGGCGTTGCCCTTGCCGCTGAAGTAGCCCGCCATCTGCGAGCCCTCGGCGAAGTGGGCGCCCATGCCCACGTTCAGGCCCGTCTCGGCGAAATCCATCCCCATGACCGCGCCCTTGGCGTCGCGGACGAACTCGTCGGCGAAGGCCTGCATGGCCTCGAAGTTGGGCTGCTGGGCGCCGCCGGCCATCATGGCCATCATCTCGGCCTGCTGCTTGAACCCGTCCATGCCCTCCTTGATCTTGGGGGCGAGGGCGGGGATGTTGGCGACAAAGAAGATGTCGGACCGGTCGGCCACGGCCTTGCCCGAGGCGCCCAGCATCTGCTCGAAGGCGGTCGTCGAGCCGCCCTTGGGCTGGTAGGCGTCGACCACTTCCCGCATCGGGCTGGCGGCGATGAAGCCGCCGTCGAGGTTCTTCAGGAAGAGCGTCTTGCCATCGACCTCGACCTCGTCGAGGCCGGCGGTCGCGGCGCCGCCGAGGCCCTTGACGAAACCCTGGTAGTCCGCGACCGGGAGGATCATCAGCATCCGCCCTTCCTCGTCGCCCGCCTCGTCCTCATCCGCGCCCTCGGCGCCGGCTGCGCCCGGCATCATCGCGAAGGCGGCCGACCCGCCGGCGTTGAGGCCCGGGGTCTTGAGGAGGTCGCTCACCTCGTTGAGCTGCGTGAGGGCCTCGGCGGGGACGCCGATCGCCGTGGCCAGGCCGCTCAGCTCCTTGTTGAAGCTCTCGAGGTTCTTGATCGCGCCGACCACCAGCGCATCGGTGGGGACGCGGTCCATTGCGGGGGGAACCTGCGCGGCCACCATGGGCGCCAGCAGAGACATCGCTGTTCCGGCGATGCCGTATAAAGCGCGGCGAAGCATCATTCGTCGTCCTTTCTCTCTTGATCAATCATTCGGATGGTGCGTTGGCCCCAATAGTGTCGGGGCCGGTGGGTTTATAGGCGGTGTGGCCATCTGGTTTCATGCCGGCCCGCCT
>JAEYVB010000249.1 GCA_023429345.1 Planctomycetota bacterium | reverse complement strand
GCTTCTGAACGCCCGCCCGCCCGCGAACGCACTCCGCAGCCCGCGGCCCGCCCGGCCCCGCAACCAAAGCCCGCGACCGCGCAGCCGGAATCAAAGCCCGCGGCAGCGCCTACATCCGGGGCGGCTGCCAAGAAGCCCAAGCTGCTTTATTCCAGTCGCCGGAAGCTGGCGCCGGGCGAGATCCCCAAGCAGCTCCCGCGGGAGTGATCCCATGCCGCGGCCGGATTCAGAAGTCCGTCGTGTTCTCGTGCTGGGATCGACCGGGTCGATCGGCACGCAGACGCTTCAGGTGATCGAGCACCTCAACGGCCTGCACGCTGCCGGCCGGTGGCCCACGCGCTACGAGGTCGTTGGCCTCGCGGCGGGCCGTAACGCCGATCTGCTCGCGGAGCAGGCCCGGCGTTTCGGTGTCCGGCACACCGCGCGCGAGGACGGCTCAGCGGTGGCCGCGGCCGAGCGGCTGATCGAGCTTGACTGCGATGTGGTCGTTGCGGCGATGTCGGGCACGGCGGGGCTCACCGCGACGCTGAGGGCGGCGGAGCTTGGCCGCGTCATCGCTCTGGCGAACAAGGAGACGCTCGTCGCCGCGGGCGCGCTGATCGTGCGGGCGGCGCGGCAGTCGGGCGCCCGGCTGATCCCGCTCGATAGCGAGCACTCGGCGCTCTGGCAGTGCCTGGGACGCTGGTGTCACCAGGCTCCTCCGATGGAGCTTGGTCCGGAGGTCACCCGCGCGATCATTACGGCGTCGGGGGGGCCCTTCCGCACGTGGACGCGAGAGCAGATCGCGGCGGCGACGCCCGAGCAGGCGCTGAACCACCCGACGTGGCGGATGGGTCCGAAGGTCACGATCGACTCGGCATCGCTGATGAACAAGGCCCTCGAGGTCATCGAGGCGCACTGGCTGTTCGGTCTTGACGCGGACCGCATCGGCGTGCTCATCCACCCGCAGTCGATGGTCCACGCGATGGTCGAGTTCGCCGACGGCTCCACCGTGGCTCAGCTCGCAGCGCCCGACATGCGGGGGCCCATCCAGTACGCCCTGACGCACCCGGACCGGCCGCCGTGCCCCCAGCCGAGGATCTCGTGGCCCGAGCTGCGGCGGCTCGAGTTCGAAGAGCCCGACGGCGACCGCTTCCCGGCCCTGGGCCTGGCGTACCGCGCGATCCGTGCTGGCGGGGGCGCCGGGGCCATCCTCAACGCCGCCAACGAGGAGGCCGTCGCGGCCTTCCTCGGGCCCTCCGGCGGCGGGCCGGCACTACCCTTCCCGCAGATCCCGATCGTGACCGCGGCCGCGATGGACGCACTGGGCGCCCCGCCGGTGTCCACGCTCGCGGATGTGCTCGAGGCCGATCGGGCCGCCCGCCGGTTCGTCCGCGAGCATCTCGGCCGTTAGCCTTTGGTTCGTTGAAAGAGAGACCCACCGTGCCCGGAGTTGAAGATTCGATCCGTCAAGCGCTCGCCGAGGCCCAGTCCGGCAAAGTCCAGGAAGCCATGGCCACGCTGCGCGTGGTGCTCGACGAGTCACCGCAGCAGCCCGATGCCAACTGGATCATGGGGACGCTCCTGGCGTCGTCGGGGCAGCTCCAGGGCGGCATCCAGCACCTGGAGCGGGCGGTCCGCAACGCGCCCGAGAACGCGCAGATGGCGTACCAACTCGGCGCCCTGTACAGCGCTGCCGGGCAGTTCAATCCCAGTGTCCAGATGATGCAGCGGGCGGTGCAACTCGCCCCGACCTGGCACGTCGCGCTCAACGGCCTGGCCACCGCGATGTACGCCGCGGGGTATTACGACGATGCCGACAAGCTCTACCGCCGCTCCATCGAGGCCAACCCGAACCAGGTGGAGGCCGCGATGGGTCTCGCCGGGATGCTGATGGTCGGCGGCCGGCCGCAGGAGGCTGTGACCCTCTTCCGCCGCGCAGCGCAGGCGTGGCCGGGCAACCCGCAGGTGATCGGAAAGCTCGCCAGCGCGCTCAACTACGCGCACGATGCCGACCCGCAGGAACTGGCGATGGCACACCGCATCTGGGGCCAGGCGGTCATGGCCCCGCTCAAGGACGAGTCGGCGCCGGCTTTCGAGAATGCTCGCGACCCGGAGCGGCCGATCGTCGTAGGGCTGCTCTCGCCGGACCTCTTCGACCATTCCGTCGCCTACTTCCTGCGCAGCTTTCTCGAGAGCCGCGATCGGGGGCGCATCAACGTCGTGGTCTACAACATCAGCCCACGCGCCGACGCCATGACCGAGGCGCTCAAAGGTTCCGCCGACGCCTGGCACGACTACGCGGGCCGCCCCGAAGAGGAGATCGCGACCCTTATCCGGACCGACGGCGTGGACATCCTGCTCGAACTCGCCGGCCACACCTCAGGCAACTCGCTGATGATCCTGCGCCGTCGCTGCGCCCCGGTGCAGGCGACCTATATCGGGTACCCCAACACGACGGGCCTGCCGACGATCGACTACCGGATCGTTGACGCGATCACCGATCCGCCCTCCTCCGACGCCCTCAACACGGAGAAGCTGATCCGCCTGGACGGCTGCTTCCTCTGCTACACGCCCCCCGCGGGCGCGCCGGCGGTCACCGCCCCGCCCTGCCTCGGCGAGATCGCCCAGAAGGCCGGCGAGGGGTGGGACACGGGCTGGTTCATGGACGACCGGCCGGTCACCTTCGGCTCCTTCAACTCCATCCGCAAGATCGGGCCCGCCACGGTCGACCTCTGGGCGAAGGTCCTGAACGCCGTGCCCGGCTCTCGCCTGCTCCTCAAGACCCGCGGCATCGGCACGCCCTACGCCCAGCGCAATCTCGGGCAGCAGTTTGTCGCCGCCGGCATCGATCCCCAGCGGATCGGCATGACCGAGACCGTCGAGGACAAGCGTGAGCACTGGGGCTGGTACAACCGCGTCGATATCGCGCTCGACACCACTCCCTACAACGGCACGACCACCACCTGCGAGGCCCTCTGGATGGGGGTCCCGGTCGTCACGCTCGAGGGGTCGCTCCACGCCGGACGCGTGGGGGCGAGTCTCCTCACCGCGGCCGGGCTGAAGGACCACATCGCTCGTGATCACGACGGCTTTGTACGGATCGCAAGCGCTCTGGCCGCCGACAAGACAGCCCTTGCCAAACTCCGCGCGGGCATGCGCGACCGCCTCTCGGGGTCCCAGCTCTGCGATCGCCCGGCCTACGCGCGGCGCATGGAGACCGCGCTCCGGGGCATGTGGCGGGAGTGGTGCTCGGGGAATCCGGCGTGAACCAGGCGGTTGGCAGCAAGCTCGAGCAGGCCTGGCGGGAGTTCCAGGCGGGGCGCATCGATCAGGCCCGCACGCTGCTCCAGCGTGCCATACAGCAGTACCCCTCGACGCCCGAGCTCGCCAGCGTGATGTCCCTGGTGCTCATGCAAAGCGGCGCCTCCGAGCAGGCCGTGTACTTCGCCGAGCGCGCAGTGAAAGCGCGCCCCGACGAGCCCGGCTTCCTGGTCAACTACGGCAACGCCCTGGCCCAGGCGGGCAGGCGGGAAGACTCGGACGCCGCCTTTCAGAGGGCCGTCGCGCTCGCGCCGATCGTCGAGGGCCACCTGGGGCTGGCCAACAACCGCTGGGACCGCCGCGAGTACTTCGCCGCGGGCAAGCACGCCGCCCGGGCCTACGAGCTGCGGCCGGACGACCCCACGATGGCCGCGACGTACGCGACCATGCTCAACTTCTGCGGCCGCGCCGACCTCGCCGCGCAGATCTGCCGCCGCGCCCTGGCCGCGTCCCAGGACCCCGTGCTCGCGGCCATGCTCGCCCACGCCATGAACTACGTCCCCGGGGCGACGCCGCGGGAGATCTACGAGGCCCACGCGGCCTACGGGCGCATCCTGTCGGCCCGGTACCCCTCGCGTCCGGGCCCGTGGGCGAACGAGCGGGATCCGGAGCGGCGCCTGCGCCTGGGCGTTCTCTCGCACGAGTTCCGTCAACACGCGGTCGCGTCGTTCCTCGAGCCCTGGCTGCAGCATTTCGACCGCGGCTCCATCGAACTCTTCTGCTACTCAAGCGTCCGGACCGAGGACGCGGTCACAGCCCGCTTCCGCGCCTACGCGGCGCACTGGCGCGATATCGCCCGCCTCGGCGATGCCGACGCGTACCGGCGGATGATCGAAGACCAGATCGATGTGCTCGTGGACACCAGCGGCCTCACCCAGGGGCACCGCCTGCCCATCCTCTGCACCCGCGCTGCGCCCGTGCAGGTCACGTACCTCGGGTACCCGGCCACGACCGGCGTCGGTGCGATCGACTACCGCATCGTGGACCCGGTCACCGACCCGCCCGGGGCCGACGAGTTCAGCGTGGAGCGGCTCGTCCGGATCGATCCGGGCTTCTGGTGCTACCGCCCGATGGACGGGGCCCCACCCCCGGCCCCGCCGCCCTCCGACGCCGCCGGTCACATCACCTTCGGCTCCTTCAACTCCATGCCCAAGCTGAACGACCCGCTCATCGGCCTCTGGGCCCGGCTCCTGCTCTCCATCCCCGGCAGTCGGCTGGTGCTCAAGGCGCTCGAACTGAACGAGGAGGCGCTGCGGCAGGAGGTCGCGGGCCGATTCGCGGCGGCGGGCGTCGATGACCATCGCGTGGAGGTCCTCGGGCCAACCGCCGGGCTCGGCGAGCACCTCGGACAATACGCCCGTGTCGATGTGGCGCTGGATCCCTTCCCCTATAACGGCACAACAACCACGTTCGACGCCCTCTTCATGGGCGTGCCGGTGGTCGGGATGGAGGGGTGCGTCCACGCCGGGCGCACGGGGATGTCCATCCTCGGCACCCTCGGCCGGCGCGAGTGGGTCGGCGCTGACGAGGCCGCGTACGTGAGCATCGCCCGGGCGCTCGGGGCCGATACCGACCTGCGCCGCCGTCTCCGCTCGTCCGAGGATCACTCCCTCCGCTCGCAACTCCTGAACTCTCCCCTGTGCGATCAGCCCGCGTACGCCCGGCGCATGGACCGCACGGTCCGGGAGCTGTGGCGGGGCTGGTGCGGGGCCGGAGCCGCGTCATGAGCATCCACGACCAGACCGTCGCCGCCGCGGCCAACCTCGCCCAATCCGGGCAGTTCCAGCAGGCGGCGCCGATGCTCCGGCAGGTGCTCGCCGCCGAGCCCGGACATCCCGACGCGAACCGCGTCATGGGGCTCATTCTGTTCCAGACCGGCCAGGCGCAGCAGGGGCTCGCGCTCGTCGAGCGGGCCATCGAGGCGGCGCCGGCACGCGGCGACCTTCGGTTCCTGCACGGCTCCATGCTCGCCTGGATGGGCCGGCTCGACGCAGCGATCGATACGCTCAAGCGGGGCCTGGAGGCGGAGCCGCAGAACGCCCAGGCACACGCGCTCCTCGCTACTTGCTACATGCAGGCCAGGGACCTCGACCGCGCCGAGCACGAATACAAGGCCGCCCTAGACCTTGACCCGAACCATCCCGAGGCCCGCACCAACTACGCGGCCGTTCTCAACACGCTCGGCCGCCCGCAGGAGGCCGTCGCGATCCTGCGCGAGACCGCCGCGATGCACCCCCGGCACCCCGGCGTGCTGACCAACTACAGCGTCGCGCTGAACTACGCCGAGGGCGTCGACCCCGAGGAGACGCTCCGCGCCCACGCGCAGTACGGCCAGGTCCTCATGTCCCTCCCCGGCCAGCCGCAGACAACCTGGCCGAACCCCAGGGATCCCTCCAAGAAACTCCGCGTCGGGATCGTCTCGCCGGACCTCTGGGAGCACTCGGTCGGCTACTTCGTGCGTGCGCTCCTTGAGAGCCGGGACAAGAAGCAGGTCGAGTACATCATCTACGCCACCGCCGCCCGCAACGACGCGGTCGCCCAGCGGATCGCCGCGGCCGCAGATGCCTCGCGGGATGTGTCACGCGCCAACGACCAGCAACTCCTCCAGCAGATCCGCCAGGACCAGATCGACATCCTGCTCGAACTCTCCGGCCAGACCCAGGGGAACCGGCTGTCCGCCCTGCGGCTCCGCGGTGCGCCCGTGCAGGCGACCTACATCGGCTACCCCAACACGACCGGCGTTCCCACGATCGACTACCGCATCGTGGACAGCCTTACCGATCCGCCGGGCGCTGAGCGGCTCGCGACGGAGAAGCTCATCCGCCTCGACCCGTGCTTCCTCTGTTACACGCCCCCGCACAACACCCCCGAGCCCGCGCCGCCCCCCTGCCTCGCCCAGGACCACACCACCTTCGGCACGTTCAACGCGCTCAAGAAGGTCACGCCCGGCACCGTCGCCCTCTGGGCCCGCGTGCTGCACGAGGTGCCCCGTTCGCGCCTTGTGATCAAGGCCGGCGGGCTCGAGAGCCCGCGCGCCCGCGACCATCTCGCCGCGATCCTCAAGAACCAGGGGATCCCCGAGGTCCGTTTCGATCTTCTGGGGAAGACCGAATCCAAGCTCGATCACTTTGAAGCCTACTCCCACCTCGATATCGCGCTCGACACACTCCCCTACAACGGCACCACGACGACCTGCGAGGCGCTCTGGATGGGTGTGCCGGTGGTCACCCGCATCGGCCAGGTTCACGCCGCCCGCGTGGGCTTGAGCCTTCTCAGCGCGGTCGGACTCCGCGATCTGGCCGCCGGGTCGGACGATGACTTCATCGCCATCGCCAGGCGACTGGCGGCGGATCGCGATCGCCTGACCTCGCTCCGGGAGACCCTCCGCCTCCGCATGACGGCCTCCCCGCTCTGCGATGCCCCGCGGTTCGCCCGGCGGTTCGAAGCGGCCCTCCGCCAGATGTGGAGTGCCTGGTGCACCGCCTGAGCGCTCCCGGCGGCCCTTTATCGCGGCCCCTCTCGCGGGGCCCCTAAACTTAACTCGGTGTCCACCGCCTGCTGCCATCCCGAGGGCCTCGCCGACGGGGAATCCCCGTCCCGACTCCCCGGCGAGCTCCCCGCCTCCCTCACCGCGGGAGCGCTCCTGACGCTGGGGTGGCTCCTGCGCATCCCTCCCTTCGACCTTGCCCATGCCGCGGGCGAGGTGGCCATCTGGATCTCCCTGGGCATCGGCATGGTGTACGGCGGCCGCGCCGCCCTCGAGGCGCTTAGGGCCCGCAGTTTCGATATCGATGTCCTGATGATTGTGGCCGCGGGCATGGCGGCCGTCATCGGCCACCCCGAGGATGGCGCCCTCCTGCTCTTCCTGTTCGTCCTCGCCGGGGCCCTTGAGGACCGGGCAATGCGCCGCACCCGGCGTGCCGTCGAGGCCCTGCACAAGCTCATGCCCGCCCAGGCCCTCGCCTTCCGCGGCGGGGCCTGGATCCAGGTGGATCCGCAGTCGCTCGCCCCCGGCGAACGCATCCGTGTCCGCACCGGCGAGCTCATCCCGGCCGACTCCACGATCGCGGAGGGGCTCACAACCATCGACCAGGCGACGCTCACCGGCGAGAGCCTGCCCCGCGCTGTGGCTCCCGGTGATGAGATCTACGCCGGTACGCTGAACCTCTCCAATCCCATCGAGGCCCGCATCACACGCCCCGCCGCCGAGTCCAGCCTTCAGAAAATCCTCGATCTCGTCACCAGCGCCCAGGAGCAGCGTGAGCCCATCCAGCAGGTCATCGACCGCTTCAGCCAGCCCTACGCGATCGGGGTCATGGCCGTCAGCGTGGGCGTTTTCCTGATCTGGTGGCTCATCCTCGGC
>JAEYVB010000155.1 GCA_023429345.1 Planctomycetota bacterium | reverse complement strand
GCGATCGCGCGGCAGAGGACCGCGGTCCCGCAGGCCTCGGACCAGTACTGGCGGAGATCGAAGCCGGCGCACGCGGTTTCGGAATCGGGGCTCACGAGGCTGAAGCCCAGGGCCGCGAGCTTCACCGTGCGAACGCCCATGAAGAGGATCGCCTCGCGCACGCTGACCACCTTGCGCGGGAGGCCCGCGGCGGGGGAGTTGGCGAACTTCAGGATCCGGGCGCTGAGCGCGGGGTCGGCGGTGATGACATCGGAGAGGATCTTGAGGTCGGGATCGTCGCTGCGGCAGAGCTCCAGCACGCGCATGGCAGCGCCCGGCGGCGACGGGAGCCGCTTGGCGGATTTGAGCCGCGCGAAGAGGGTGTTGGAGGGCGGGACGCTCATAAGGGGTCGGGACAGCGGTCAGGCGGCCTCCGCCGCGGCCCCGGGGGCGAGGTACGCGGCCATTTCCGCCATGACAGTGTCGAGGGGGAGCACCCCGGCCAGGGCAAGCGCTTCGGCGAGGGCGAGCGCAGCCCGCGTGCTCTGGAGTTGGAGCAGCATCGTGACCTGGGCCTGGGTCAGCATGCCGAGCTGAGCGGCGATCTGCCCGAAGGGGCGGTGGGCCTGCCGCTGCTGCGAGAGCACGAGGTCGACATCCTCGGCCGACAGCAGCCCATGGGCGAAGGCAATGGCGCCCAGCGGCTCCTGATTCGCCGAAACGGTGCGGCGGATCGTGTCGCGCTGCAACTCGGTGAGGCGGCCCTGCACGAACAGAAAGTCGAGAAAGTCCGTCTTCATGCGGTTTTTCCGTGGTGGTCTTCTGGTGGATATCGGTCGGTCGGGGAAGGGACTTTCGCCGCCCCGACCGCGGCCCGGGTTTTTTGGAGAGAGTGCCAAACTCCACCGCCCAAGCGGCCGATAGACCATAAACACGGGCCGCACGGATGCGGCTACCTCGCCAGGAGGAGTGGATGGGTTCGACGGGCGCGAATCCGATGGCCGAACGCGACGTGCTGCTCTCGGGCGGTGCCGGGAAGAACGTCAACTCGGCGCGGGCTGGGTTCCTGCCCGTGTCCCTCGAGCGGGTGCCGGTGGGGGCGCTCAAGGGCGTCGGCGTCTACGTCCGCGCCCGGCCGGGCCTGAACCTGGGCGAGGCGGCCGAGGCCGGCCAGTTCGCCCTGTACTGCGCCAGCGACCTCCGCTTCACCGAGATGCACCGGCGGCGCCTGATCGAGCACGGCGTGAAGTTCATCTACATCCGCATCGCCGATCAATCGCGATTCCGCGTGCAGACCGAGCAGCAGCTCGAGCAGCTCGTGAGCGACGCCGCCGTCGCGGTCGCCGAGAAATCGGCGATCGTCTACGAGACCAGCGTCGAGCTCGTCAACGAGCTGCTCTCCGAGCCCGACGGCGTGATCCACTCGCCGCGGCTGGAGAAGGTCTCGCGGGCCATCACCACGCTGGTGATGAACAACGACAACGCCTTCACGCACCTGTTCGCGGCGTCGCACCACGATTTTTACACCGCGACGCACATGGTGAACGTCGCGACCTGGATGGTGCCGCTGGCCTACGCGCTCGGCCACCGCGACCAGGACCTGCTCAACCACATCTGCCAGGCCGGTCTGCTGCACGACATGGGCAAGGTCCAGGTCCCCGAGTCGGTGCTGAACAAGGCGGGCAAGCTCACCGACGACGACTGGGCCCAGATCCGCCGCCACCCGGAGGCCGGGGTCGAGTACCTCAAGCAGTTCGAGGGCGTGCACCCGCTGGTGCTCACCGTCGCCCTCCAGCACCACGAGCGGCTCGACGGCACCGGCTACCCCCACCGCCTCACCGACAAGCAGATCGATCCGATCAGCAAGATCTGCGCCGTGGTCGACAGCTTCGACGCCATGACGGCCTTCCGCCCCTTTAAGGAAAAGACCCTCGGCGTCGACCAGGCGCTCGACATTCTCAAGAGCGAAACGCCGGCCAAGTACGACCCCGACGTGCTCGAGGCGTGGATCGGCCTGATCGCCTCCGCCGAACGGCTCGAGCCGGAGCCGGTCCCGGCGCCGACCCCCGTCAAGACGGGGCTCGCCACGCTGGTCGCCCCCGCGCCGACGGCGATCGACAAGCGCCGCTTCGAACGGCAGAAGTTCCATTGCCCGGCGCGGGCGCACATGCTCCTGCGGACCCCCGAAGGGTTCGAACAGCGCCCCGCGATTGCGGTGGTCGCCCACAGCATCTCCCGCGGCGGTCTCGGCTTCCTCAGCCAGACCAAGATCGAGCCCGGCGAGTTCCTGCGTGTGTATCTCCAGGCCAAGGGATGGGAGGGCCGATGCCTGGAGGGGCAGACCGTCCGCTGCCGCGCCTACGACGATCGCTGGTTCGAGATGGGCTTCGAGTTTGGCGCGGTCGAGGCCGAGGGACTGGTCTGGAAGGGCGGGAGCGCCGCCTGACCCGGTCAGCGCGGGATCAACTCACCCCTGCGCCCCGAGCGTATCGATCGTGTAGCGCATCACCGACGGCCGCTCGATCCCGGTGACGAGCTGCCAGAACGGCTCGATATCTTCCGCGTCGGGGTACCACGCCCGGAACTGCCCCTCCGGATTCTCGGCGTACTCGGCCAGGAGCGGCCCCCCCACGTACACCGCCCGATGGATCAGGAGCAGGTCGTCGCTGACATACTCCGCCTCCGCGGCCACACCGGCGAGCGTATCGGCGAGCCGGGCGAAGAGATTCTGGTCCGCCCGGAGCAGGGCGTCGGCATCGTGCCACACATAGAAACGAAACTTGCTCGCCGGCCGCCCCCGGAACCCTTCGCGGGTGCGCAGCAGAGCGGTGACCCCGCGCGGCCCGTCGATTCGGCGCTCCAGCAGCGGACCGGGGATCGCCCGCTCCAGCTGGTGGCAGAAGGAATCGAGGTCGGTGATGTACTGCCCGTAGAGGGGGCAGACCTCCGCATCGCGGAGCCCCTGCAGGAACCGCGACAGCGAAACCGCGAAGTGCATCCGGCGGCGGGCGGATTCCGAGATCGCCGCCAGATGGTTCTCATCCAGAAGCTGGACAACCTCGGGCTGCCAGTTCTCCACCGCGAAGGGGGATTCGGGTTGTCGGGTTAGCGCACTCATGCCGACACCGGCCCCCGGACAATCCTGACGGGCTGCCGCCTACGCACCACGGGTGTGAAAGCGTCCTGACCTGAACCTCGCACCAAGTGTGCCTCGACTTCTCCCGGGGACCACATAACGCGGCTGCGGATCCGGAAAATATTGCGCCTACCGCCTAGTTGGAACGAAACCACCGCCCGGGATCCGAATAGAACTCGGCCCGAACCCGACAATCGCATCCTGTCTTATCGACCTGACTCCGAGATTATGGGACGCTAATCCCAAAATGCCCGGACCGCAAGCCTTTTTTCTGATCTCCGGCTAAGTCGCCGTGATTTCCCCGCCCGCGCTGTCGCGAACGGCCGGCCCGATCACCACCGTCGGCGGCGCGATTCGGACCCGCTTCTCGCCCGAACCGGCCACGGCCGGGCGGAGATGCTGGGCCTGGCCGCGGCCATCATCCGCGACGCGGTACGTAAAGCCGATCGTTTGCTCCGATTTGTCGTTCAGGAGCCGGTCGACGAGTTCCACGCCCTGCATCAGGGAGTGGTCGGTGTTGGCGACCTCGTACTTCCACATGCCGAAGCGGCCGCGGCTGTAGATGGACCGGGACTCGAGCCAGGGGATGACCTCGGCGAGGATGTGGTCGCGGTCGACGGTGGGGGTGGGGTAGCTGTAGTCGGCGTGGTAGGTCCAGGTGCTGACGATGTCGCGGGTCTCACCCTCGGTGATAAGGCCGGCTTTGACGAGACCCCGGATGGTGTCCTCGACGATGCGGGAGCCGTCGACGGGCTTGTGATCGCTGTAGCTTGTCTCGCACAGGAGCGAGTAGTGGGTTGCCGCGTCTGGCGTCATCGTTGGCGAGTAGTTGCTGAGGTAGGTGACGCGGTAGAAGGGGCAGTTGTCCTCGGGGAAGTACATCCAGCACTTGCTCGATGGGCAGGGGCGGCGGATACCGACGCCCACCATGTACCCGCCGGAGTGCCGGAGGTTCGAAGCCGCCTCGCGCACGATCTCCGGGACCTGCTGCATCATGCGGGTGCAGAGGACATCCAGCGGGAGCGTGCTGACGAGAATGTCGTAGGGCTCGCGCGAGCCATCGGAGAACGTGGCCTCCTTCGCGACGGGATCGATGCTCACCACGCCGCGGCCGAGGTGGATGTGCCCGTCGAGCAACGGCCCGAACCGGCGGTAGAACTCGCCGGTTCCGCCCCGCAGGGGGAACTTGAACTGGTTGTTGGGCCCCCAGCCGAAGTCGTCCAGCCCGAGCACGACGTTCCGAAGAGCGCGGTCGACGTCGATGACGGCTACCCGCTCGCCGATCCACTTCTTGTCCATCATCTCCGCCGGGTGCGCCCAGACTTTCCAGTTGTACGGACGCATGAAGTGGCGGGCGATCCCCTCGCCGAAGACGGCGTCGATGAACTCCCCGAAGTTGGTGGCCCGGGCGATCGCCACGGCAGCGCCGCCGCTGGCCGACTGAGCCTTGATGAGCCCCGACAGGCACTCGAACGCGGCCTGCGGGGGGAGGTAGCGGATGTTGTTCTGGAAGGGGTACGGGACCCAGCGGTCCATCATCCGCACCCAGCTCTCGCGGTTGTTCAGCGTGAACTCGTCGCCCATGAGGCGGTCGAAGACGCGGTCGTAGTACTCGTAGTGGCTGAACATCACGTGGCCGCCGATGTCCCACGTGAAGCCCTGCGGGTCGGTGAAACTGGCGGCGAGCCCGCCGATGTAGGGATGGCGGTCGACCAGGAGGTAGTTGCGGTAACCAAGCTCCTTCAGGCGATAGCCGGCGCCGAGCCCGGTGGGGCCCGTGCCGATGATCAGGATCCTGGGTTGGTGGCCGCTTTCGGCGAACTTCGGCATGCGTCGACCCTGCCCCGCTCCAGCGCCGGGGAACACGCCCCGGGTTCCTGACCGGGCGAGCCGGATCGTAGCGGCGGGGGGCGGCCCGGCTCAGTCCCAGTAGCTGGACGATTCACCCGGACCGCGCCGCTCCGGCGCAACGCGCTGGCGCTCGACCGGCCGGGGCGCAGCATCCTCGGAAGCCACCAGCGCAGCGCCGGGGGCCTCGCGGACGATCTTGCCCGCGATGCGGCCGGCCAGGTGCGGGTCGAGGGTGAAGGGCACCTCGTAGCGCGGGACCATGCCCCGCGCCTGCATGCTCGGGTCGATCCAGCGGTGGCTCTGCTGCACGCTCGTCGGTTCGACGCGCCATCCGGGCTTGTGGATGCGGTCGATCGCGACCTCGATGCGGGCCCGCAGCGGGGCTTCCGCCGTGCGCAGGTCCGCCGCCTCCTCGGGGGCGGTGGCGGCATCGGGCTCGAACGTGATGCGGATGCGCCGCTGCTGGTCGTTGATCAGGTCCTCGAGTTCCTGGTGCGCTGTGGACTGTTCCTCATCCCACGGCGTCGCCAGGCCGCCGGTGGTCTTGGCGTGGGAGGTGAA
>JAEYVB010000170.1 GCA_023429345.1 Planctomycetota bacterium | reverse complement strand
TGAGCTCGTCCCGCGGGACCAGGCGGGGCGTGAGCACCTGCCAGGCGGGCGTGTTGAAGGCGAGGGTCACTCCCTGCGCCAGTGAAAGCACAAGCAGGACGGCCGGCGTCGCCATTTCCAGCCCGGCGAAGAGGGTCAGCAGGGCGGCGATCACCATCATGGCGCCCTGGGTGGCGAGCAGCAGCTTCTTGCGGTTCACCCGGTCGGCCGCGAGGCCCCCGACGATGCCCAGGATCATGGTGGGGCCGAGCTGGGCCGCGGCCAGATAACCCATCATCAGGGGCGACCCAGTTTCGCGGGCGACGATCCACTGGACGCCGACCCCCTCCATCCAGCCCCCCACGTTGGAGACCATGGCGCCGAGCCAGACGTTGCGGAAATGCCTGTGGCGGAGGACGCCGAGGCGGGAGGGGCGGTCGGCGTGAGGGGTCAGGCCCGCGGCCACCGCGGAACGCGGGGTGGCCTGGTAGGGGGGATCCGATTCGGCCTGCGAGGGGGCCTTGATGTCGGCTTGAGCGATGGTCACGGACGCCCCAGTCCACGCCCGGTCCGTCGGGCGGAACGAGGGGGATGCTAGGCTTTCGAGGCACCGGAACCGCCGGGCGCCGGGCCGACGATCGTGGGGGCGCGGGGGGAGGGAAACAGGCGGCTTGCCACGGGGGACTGGAGACATATAGTTGAATGTCCGATCTTGATCGGGGTCGGACGGCCCGCGCCCGGCATGGGAGCGGGCGCAAAGTCCCCTGCGGCGGCACTCGTGGCCCCGCTCACCCAAGCGCCCTTTCGCGGTCAGCCGCTCTCCGGGAGGTCCGGAGATCGGGCCCGATTTCTGCCCGCCGGTGTCGCTGCCAGGAAGTCTCGCGATGGCTAACACGCTCGTCCAGGATCTGATCGAAGCCGGCATCCACTTCGGTCAGCGTTCCAGCTCGTGGAACCCCAAGATGCAGCCGTTCATCTACGGCAAGCGCAACGGGATCCACATCATCGACATCAAGGAGACCGTGAAGGGTCTCCTTCTGGCGAAGAAGTACATCTCCCGTTCGATCGCGGAGGGTAAGGATGTGGTCTTCATCGGCACCAAGCGCCAGGCCAAGACGGTGCTGGAGCAGCGGGTCGGCGATGTGGGCATGCACTATGTGACCGAGCGCTGGCTGGGCGGCACGCTGACCAACTTCCGGACGATCCGCAGCCGGCTGAAGCGGCTGGAGGAGCTGGAGGCCATCGAGGCCCAGGACAACTTCGCGAGCTACTCCAAGAAGATGGAGAGCCAGCTCCGGCGCGAGAAGAACAAGATCAAGCGGAACCTCGAGGGCATCCGCCGGATGGACAAGCTCCCCGGCTGCATCATCGCCATCGACGTGAAGCGGGAGGCGACAGCGCTGAAGGAGGCCCGCAAGCTGGGCATCCCGACGATCGCGCTGATCGACTCCGACGGCGACCCGGACCTGGTCGACATCCCGATCCCGGGCAACGACGACTCGATGCGCTCGATCGATGTGGTGGTCCGGGAGCTCTGCCTCGCCGTCGCCGACGGGAAGCAGAACCGCCAGGCGACCCCGGCCGGGCGCGAGGGCGACGCCGGCCGCGGGCAGGAGGGGCCCCGCCGCAGCCGCCGGGCGCAGTTCCGCTCCGACGAGCCCGTCGAGGCGGGCGCGACGGCCGAGGCCCCCGAGGGCGCCGCCGTCGCGGGCCAGCCCACGGAATAATCGGGAGTCTTCGCCGTGCCTCCGGGCCCGGCCTGGATCGCACGTGACCATCGTGAGCCGGTGGCGGCCCGTGCCACCGCCGGCCTTGTCGTCGAATCCGCGGCACAGACCCGCACGAAAACACCAGGACCTACTCCCATGGCCGAGATCAGCGCGAAGGACGTGATGGCACTCCGCAACCGGACCGGGTTGCCGATGATGGACTGCAAGCAGGCGCTGGCGCAGACGGGCGGCGACGTCGTGGCCGCCGAGGACTGGCTGCGCAAGAAGCTCAAGGGCAAGATGGACACGCGCACGGAGCGCGCGGCGGGCGAGGGCCGCATCGAGGTGGCCGTGACCCCGGCGGGCGCGGCGATCGTCGAGCTCCGGGCCGAGACCGACTTCACCGCCAAGAACGACCGCTTCGTCGACGCGGCTCGGTCGGTCGCCCAGAAGGCCGCGGCGTCCGGAGCGACCGGCCTGATCGCGCCCTCGGCCGAGATGACCGCCGTCGTCGACGACATCCGGGTATCGACGGGGGAGAACGCCTCCATCGCCCGCATCGCCCGGGTTCCCGGGGATGGCGCCGTCTTTGGCAGCTACATCCACCACGACGGCAAGACCGGCGTGCTGGTGGTCGCGGAGGGGAACGTCGCCCCGGAGACGCTCCGCGAGATCGGCATGCACATCGTGGCCTCCCCCAAGCGTCCACTGGGCGTGTCGGCCGACGACCTGCCGGCCGAGGCCGTCGAGAAGGAGCGCAAGTTCCGGGTTGAGCAGGCGATGGAATCGGGCAAGCCCAAGGAGATCGCCGAGAAGATGGTCGAGGGCGGGATGCGGAAGTTCTACGAGGAGGTGGCCCTGCTGGAGCAGCCCTTCGTGAAGGACGAGAGCAAGAAGGTGAAGGATGTGGTGGGCGCGGGCGGAAAGATCCGCCAGTTCTACCGCTGGCAGGTCGGCGAGCAGGCCTGAAGGGCCGGGCCTCAAGACAGCCGGAGCACGTGACCGAGCACCCCCGCGCGACCCGCGGGGGTGCTTTCGTAGACGGATCGGCCGGGCACTCTTTCAAAAAGAAACACGGGCCACCGTCGGAGCGGTGACCCGTGCCACGTTGTGCCGAAACGATCCGGGTCTTGCCGCGGTGCTTACGGGCAGCCGGCGGCGAAGCGCTGGAGGAAGCAGGTGAAGTCGGCGACGTTCAGGACCGGCGGCGTCGTCGAGTTGTCGCAGTTGGCGTAGCTCTCACCGCCCGCGAAGCGCTGGAGGAAGCAGGTGAAGTCGGCGACGTTCAGGATCGGGGGCATCGTCGAGTTGTCGCAGTTGGCATAGCAGGTGGCCGGCGAGGTAGTGCCGCAGAGCACCCAGGCGAAGTCGCCCGCGGAGGAGGCCCAGGCGCCCGCGCCGTTGCGGAAGGCGTGGCCGCCCGCGACCGTGTTGGTCCGGTTCCAGATCCAGTTCTGGCCCAGCTCATCGCTCAGGATGCTGATCCAGTACTGGCCGGGAGGCAGAGAGATGTTGGTGAAGTTGATGTTGTACTGGTACACCGGGCGGTCGTTGACCGTCAGCCCGGTCTCCACGAGGGCGACGTTGTTGACGGTGCGGGTGGCGACCTGCGCCCCGGGGAGCCCCCCGGAGTTCGCGAAGATGCGGACGACGAAGTCCTGGTTCACCGGCGCGGGGATGGTCCCGCCGTAGTAGCCCCAGGCCGTCGCGGTCG
>JAEYVB010000022.1 GCA_023429345.1 Planctomycetota bacterium | reverse complement strand
GCCGTGGCCGGAATGGCAGCTCGTGCAATCGGCACTCGGGTCCGCGTGAGCGGGGACGCTGGAGATGGCGAGCATCGCGGGTGTGTGGCACTGGGTGCAGACGTCGCGGGGCGATTGCTTGAGCAGGCTGGGGAAGGCGGATTCGTGGGGGGCGTGGCACCAGAGGCAGGCGGAGGCGGCGACGGGGCCGTGCATGTAGGCGTGCTCGTCGGACTTTCCCTGGTGGCACTTGAGGCAGAGCGTGGCGTCGGCCGTGCGGGCGATCTGGAAGCCGGTGTGGCAGTCGTTGCAGCGTTCCTCGGCGAAGGGGCGGTGGATCGTGTAGGTGGCGCTCTGGCGCATGGCGGCCTGACGCTGCTCGGCGGTGGCGTGCTGCAAGTCGCCCGGGTTCGGAACGCCGTCAAAGAAAAAGGTGAGGATGCCGTAGTGGCGCTCGATCGAGCAGCCGGACCAGAGGGCGGCGGCGATACCGGCGAGCGCGACCGCGCCGGCTCTGACCCGCGGGGCGGCGCGGGGTATGTGCGCGGATCGTTTCATCGTTCCGGTGTGGGTGCGGGCGTCTCGGGCTCGGCGGGCGCATCGTCGGGCAGCGGGTCCGCGCCGGGGAGCAGGGGGCCGTCGCCCGTGCCATCGTCGAACTCCTGGGCGGATTTTCGCATCTCTTCGATGGACCATTCGGGTCGGCGCCCGCCGAAGGCGTAGATCGCGACCTTGGAGTTCCCGAACTGGTTGGTGACGATGACGAGCCGACGGGCGTCGAACCCGGGGTGGATCAGGTTCTTGAAGTGCTCGACCCCGCCCTCGAGAACGGTGATTCCGGCGGGAAGGTCCATGGCGCCCGGGAAGCCGCCGGGCCCGCCGAAGTGCATCAGCAGCTGCTGCCTGGCGTCGAACATCTGCACGTTGTTGAAAGCGGCGTCGACGACGTAGGCGATGCCGTCGTCGTCCACCGCGACGTGCTTGGGCCGGACGAAGTTGCCCCCGGTGTCGCCGAGCTGCCCCACGGCGTTGACGAGCCGGCCCTCGGGATCGAAGACCTGCATGCGGCAGCGCATCATGTCGACAACGTAGATGTTCCCGTCCGGATCGACCTCGACGCCCAGGGGAAGGCGGAACTGGCCGTCCTCGTCGCCGACGGAACCGATCGTGCTGAGGAGTTCGCCGGTGTCGCGGTGGAGGACCTCGATCTTCTGGGAGAGCATGTCCGCGACGTAGACGCGATCCCCGAAGACCGCGACGCTGACGGGCTGGAACCTGGGGTGCTCCAGCGCACGCCGGAAGCGTTCGTCGGGGCCGTAGACGAGCACCGCGCCGCGGCTCTTGTCGGCGACGAAGATCTCCCCGTCGGGGGAGGCGGCGACATCGACCGGGAGAATCATGCGTTGGCTGCCCGTCATGCCGATAAGGCGGGCCTGCCTTCGGGCCAGGTCGAGGATGACCACACCCCCGGCGCGGATGTCGCAGACGTAAATCCTGCCGTTCAGGGCCGCGACGCCGTAGGGCTTCTGGATGGAGGTGTCCTGCTCGCTCTGCTCGCCGAGGAGGATGCGCTCGAGGCCCTTCCGCGACGAGGGGTCCTGGACATCCTCGGCGAAGGCGTATCCGGAGACGAACTGGATGCGGGGCTCCGTGGGGAGCGCGGGCCAGAACGTATAACGACCGGTCACGGCCGGGGTCGCCCTGGAGGGGGCGCCGGAGCAGCCCGGGAGGATGGCGACCGCGGCGGCGAGGACGGCCGCCGCGATCGGCGCCGCCCGGCGTGCAGTTGATTGCATCATGGAATCATTCCTCGTCGGCGGCCCTGGGACGAAAACGGACGCCGTGGGTGCGGCGTCCGTGGGTGGTGGCGGGTGCTCCGGTCGTGACGTTACTTGATGTGGCAGCTCAGGCAGAGGGCGCTGCCGCTGTTGGTTTTCTTGAGCAGGTACTGCTCGTCGACGCCCTTGTGGGGGTTGTGGCAGGTGGTGCAGCCGACGACGTCGACCTCCGTGGTGCCGTTGTTCCACTTGACCAGCGAGAGCCCCACGGGCGTCGGGTGGTACGAGGTGGCGTACTGGGGCGGCCAGGTGGCGCGGGAGCCGACCGGGTGGTCATTGGAGAGATCAGTGCCGAGGTTGGCGCGGATGGTAGGGTCCATGCCCGCCCCGCCGCCGCTGCCGCCTCCGCCGAACGAGTCGAGCGCGACGGTGCCGTCGTGGCACGACAGGCAGAGGCGGCTCTTGGAGTCCAGATCGGCGATGGCGGTGCCGGTGCTGCTCCCGTTCTTGAGCTTGAGCGTGTAGGTGGCCTCGGTGAGAGAGTGGTTCCACAGGCGGATCTGCCCGCTGATCGCCTTGTGCGGCGTGTGGCAGGGGAGGCAGATCTCGTTGTTGGACCACGCGTAGGACGTGAAGTTGTGCTTCGACGCGGAGATGTTGGTCTGGGCCGCGGCCGCGGATGTGACGAGGCCTATCGCCGCTGCGCTGATCCACATTGTCCTGGACGATTTCACGGGGCACCTCCATTGGCCGTGATCTGGCGCGGCCGTGGGACCTCGGTCAGGGGCGGGACGACCTCGCCTGATGTCTGACCGTCGCCCATCTTCGTGCAAGGGACGTACCGAGCGTACCAAGCATTTCACCCTGAAAGGATGCTTGCGCAGGGGTCGGGAAGCGGGGTTCGGGCGTTGCGGAGGCCGTTGGTTCCCAGTCGCAGGAAACTGAGGCGTGCCGCGTTCCCGCGAGTGGATAGGAGCCCGGCCCGGCCGTCGCATTCCCGGGCTGCGGGATGGCGTTTGTTCGCGGCCGAACGGGGTGCCTCAAACGTTTCGGTGGGGGTGAGTGGTGGCACTGAGATTGCTTCTCGAGTCCAACGTGCGCTGCCTTCTGCAGAACCCGAGACCTCGCATGCTTTCGGCCTCGATCGTGGCGGTTGCGATGCTCTCGATGAATCCTTCGCTGCTCGGTCAGGGGCCCGCGAGGGGAGATGCGGAGTCCGCAGAGTCCTTTCTCGCCCACGCCCCGACGGGGACCTTGAGGGTCCGGGCGGTGCAGGGGTCGGACGGCGGAACGCAACCGGCCGGCGCCCCGATCCAGGTAACTCTGTACCGCGGTGAGAGCGTCCTGCGGACTCTCACCGCCGTCCTCGACGAGCGCGGCGAGGCGATGCTCACGGGCATCCCCGTGGTCATGGGCGTGCTGCCGGTGGTGCAGATCCGTCATTCCGGCGTGACGTACCAGGAGCCCGGCGGGTTGATGGACCCTCAGCAGCGCGAGATGGCGATCGAGGTCAAGGTGTACGACACCACCCAGGATCGCCCGGCGTGGAGCGTGGCGATGCGCCACGCGCTGGTGGAGCGGGGCTCGTCCGGCGTGCTGAACGTGAGCGAGATGGTCGTCGTCGACAACCGCGGCGATCGGACGTGGACGGGCGAGACGCCCGACGAGAAGGGCAAGGCGTGCACGGTGCGGCTGGAACTCCCGGCGGGCGCGAGGAAAGTGCGGCTGATATCCGGGTTCCACGGCTGGTGCTGCACCAAGTTCGAAGCGTCGGAACTGTCGGTGTGGATGCCGCTGATGCCGGGCAAGTGCACGTTTGAGTTTGGGTACGAGGTGCCGGTATCTGGGGACACGATGGAGATGCGGTTCGGGGCCGGCGTGACGACCGACCACCTGATGATGTTTGCGCGGGAGGAGGGTTTCGCGGCCGGGTCCCTGGGCTCGGGGATCATGGAAGTCGAAGTTGCCGACCAGAGCTTCGGGAGGCTTCTTCAGGGCAAGGGCGTTGAAGCGGGCGATCGGGCCGGGTTGGTCCTGACCGGATTGGCCCCCGCAATCCCGGACTCGACGGCCGCGGACAGGGCTCTGGGGGGTCCGCTGGCCTGGGCCGGATTGATCGCGGTGGGAGCCGGTTTCGCGGGGTGGCTGGTCCGTCGGCGAGTCAAGAGGAGCGCGGTGCCATGACGGCCGGACCCGCGCCGCTGATTCTCGCCGAAGCGCCGGCGGTTCCCCCGCGATCGCCGGAGACGGGGTGGGGAAGGCTGCGGTGCTGGGCGTGCGTGCTGGTGCTGAGCGGGGCGTTGCTGGGGATGTTGGCGTACGGGACCTGGGCCGCGGTGCCCGCGCCCGTGGCGAAGTTGTACTACATTCACGTGCCGGTAGCCATCACGACGTTGCTCTCCTGCGCCGCGGTTTTCCTGTTCAGCATCGCGTACCTGTGGACGCGGCGGCGCGGATGGGACGACCTGGCACTCGCATCGGCGCGGGTGGCGGCGCTCCTGTGCTCGCTGCTGTTGATCACGGGCGCCGTGTGGGCGAGTCGGGCGTGGGGGGTGTGGTGGTCTTGGAGCCCGCGGCTGACGTTCAGCCTGGTGCTGTGGGTGCTGTACTCCTG
>JAEYVB010000005.1 GCA_023429345.1 Planctomycetota bacterium | reverse complement strand
CGGGGGCGATGATGTCGACCTTGCGGTATTCCGCGGCCATGATCGCCGGGCCGTCATCGAGGGGCTGGCCGAGGGGGTTCACCACGCGCCCGAGGAGCGCCTCGCCGACCGGGACCTCCAGCAGGCGGCCGGTGCTCTTGACGAGGTCGCCCTCCTTCACGTTCAGGTAGTCGCCGTAGATGACCGCGCCGACGGTGTCCTGCTCCAGGTTGAAGACCTGGCCCATCACCGAGCCCTTCTCGGTCTGGAACTCAAGGAGCTCGCCGGCCATGGCGTTGGAGAGGCCGTAGATGCGCGCGATGCCGTCGCCGACCTCGACCACGCGGCCGACCTCGCTCACCTCGAGCTGGGCGGCGTACTGCTCGATCTCCTGCTTGATCACGCTGGCGATTTCGTCGGTCTTGATCTTCACGCTGGAAGCTCCGTGGGGGGCTCGGCCCCGGGCCGAGGGGCCCCGGCCGGTCGCGGGATGGATGGCGAGAGATCCGGGGGCGAAAGGCCGCCCCGCGGGGGGCCTAGAGGGTAGGCGGGCGGCCTTCCGGAGACTACTTATGCGGGGCCTGCCGGGGGGGCGGGCTGGGCAAAGGGGCAGGGCCCCGGACGGCGTCCCCGGGGCCGGCTTTTCCCCAAAGTCGGGGGTTCGGGGGCCGATCTCAGGGGGAGCGAGGCTGCCCGGAGTCACTTGCGATGGAACCCACCCGGCTGATCCTGATCTCTGGCCTGCTCTTCCTGGGGCTCGCTTCCCTCACGTGGATGGGGAGCAAGGTCCTGCTCAAGCAGAAGGCACGCTTCGCGGACGCGACCCTGGCGAGCCTGCTGATGGTCCTCATCGGCGGCGTGGCCGCGGCCGGGCTGGGGATGGTCTACCAGTCGCTGCGGCCGTTGGACGCGGCCAAGCCGGTGCAGAGCTACCGGGTGCTGGGGGAGTGGGTGGCGCTGGACTTTGCCCTGGTGTCGCTGCTGGGGCTGCTGGTGGGGTACGCGTTCGCGTTCAATATCACGTTGGGGGGCCGGTGGAGCCGGCGGGTGCTGCTGGCCTTCCTGGCGGCGGTGGTGACGCCGCTGATCCTGATGGGCGCGGAGCGGCTGGTCGATTCGGGGGCGACGGTCATGGCGCTGGTCCCGAACTGACGCCTCCTGGGGCTCTCGGGCTGTCAGCCTCGCACGCCCCGGGCCAGGCCGAACGCCAGCTCCAGGCTCTGCTGGTAGTTCAGCCGCGGGTCGCACCCGCTGGCGTAGTTGCGGTGGAGTTCGGCCTCGGTGACGGAGCCGCCGAGGCACTCGGTGACATCTTCGCCGGTGAGCTCGATGTGGACGCCGCCGAGGCGGGAGCCGCCGGCCTCGTGGGCGCGGATGGTCTCATCGAGCTCGGCGCGGATGTCGGCGAAGCTCCGCGTCTTGGTGCCGCTCACGATGCGGGTGTTCCCGTGCATCGGGTCGCAGAGCCACAGAATGCGCCGGTCCCGGAGCGCCCGGACCCACCCGGGCACCAGGCCCGCAGCGTTGCCGGCGCCGACCCGCGTGATGAAAACCAGCTTGCCGGGCTCATCCCCGGGGTTCAGCCGCTGGGCGAGGTCGCGGAGCCCGGCGGGCGTCGCGGAGGGCCCGATCTTGACGCCGACGGGGTTGCGCACGCCGCGGAAGAACTCCACGTGGGCGCCGTCAAAGGCACGGGTGCGTTCGCCGATCCAGGGGAGGTGGGCGGTGAGGCAGTAGTGCCCCTCGCGCCGCGGCACCGGCCGCGTCTGCGCCGATTCGTAATATAAGTTCAGGCCCTCGTGGCTGGTGTAGAAATCCATCCGCGTGAGCTGCTCGATGCGGCGCTCGCCGAGGCTCTCCATGAAGCGGATGGCCTCGCTGAGGCTGCGGGTCGTCCGCTCGTACTCGGCGCGGAGCTCCGCGGAGACCGACGCGCCGGTCAGGAAGCTGAGGTCCCAGTACTCCGGGTGGTGCAGGTCGGCAAAGCCCCCCTCCACGAGCGAACGCACGAAGTTCAGCGTCATGGCCGCGTGCCCGTAGGCGCGAAGCATGCGCGCCGGGTCGGGCCGGCGGGCCGCGGCGTCGAACTCGGGGCAGTTGATAAGGTCGCCGAAGTAGCTGGGGAGCGTGACGCCGGCGCGCGTCTCGGTGGGACTGGTCCGGGGCTTGGCGTACTGGCCGGCGAATCGGCCGATGCGCACCACGGGCATCCGGAGCCCGTGCCCCAGCACCAGAGACATCTGGAGCAGGATCTTCAGCTTGCTGGTGATCCGCTCCGGGCGGCAGTCGGCGAGCATCTCCGCGCAGTCGCCGCCCTGCAGGACAAACCGCCTCCCCTCCTGCGCATCGGCGAGGAGCCCGCGCAGCCGCTCGATCTCCCAGCTTGTCACCAGCGGCGGCCGGCCACGCAGCACCCCCACAACCTCATCCCGGACCTTCTCGTCCGGGTACTCCACGGGCTGCGGGTTCGGGAACTCGACCCAACTTGTCGGCGACCACGCTTCAGGCACGCAACGGCTCCAGGCACGCTTATTGAAGGCAGCCCCCGGCCGCGGCGGCCCCGATAGCCCTCGCGCAGTGCCCGGACCGCAAGATAAAGCCCCGGACTAGGGATCAAAACCCCTTCCGCGGGCGGAAGAAACTGGTAGTCTGTCCCTCTGGCCTGTTCGGGCCGCCACCCAGGAGTTATCACGATGCGGAGCTCAGCCATGCGTGCGGTCCTCGTTTCGATTGCCGGCCTCGCCCTCGCGGCTCCCGCGGCCATGGCCCAGACCGCCCCGCTCCAGAGCTTCGACGCCCCCTGGCCCCTGGATTCGGGCCCGCTGGCCGCGGCGGAGCCCCGGCAGGTGGTCTTCCAGACCCGCGTCACGGTGCCGAACGCGGCCTGGCTGCGGCTGCAGTTCGCCAATACGCAGCTTTCCGGCGTGATCGAGGAGGGCTCGGGGGCGTTCCTGCGGATCACCTCCCTGAAGGACAACGCCGTCCAGTACCTGGACGCCGTCTCGCTCGGGCAGTGGGCGAATACCTCCGCCTACTTCAACGGCGATTCGGTGCTGATCGAACTCGTGGCTTTCCCGGGGACGCCGGCCAGCCGCGTGGGTCTGCGGGCGGTGACCTTCGGCCCGGCGGAGGCCATGCAGGCGGACTCTATCTGCGACGGCTCCGATAACCGCACGCTCTCGTCGGACCCGCGCTCGGCCCGCCACATGCCCATCGGCTGCACGAGCTGGCTGATCAACGACACCAACCACATGTTCATGACCGCCGGCCACTGCGGGACCGGGTCGGGCGATGTCATGCAGTTCAACGTGCCGCTCTCAAGCTCCGGCGGCGGCACCATCGCCCCGCCGCCCGAGCACCAGTACACGGTGGATGCGACCTCGTCGCGCTCCGTCAACGGCGGCGTCGGCAACGACTACTCGTACTTCGGCACCTTCGTGAACTCCAACACCGGCCTCACCGCCCACCAGGCCCAGGGACAGCACCACGTCCTCGCGGTGACCCTCCCGGCCGCGGCCAACCAGGTCACGCGCGTGACGGGGTACGGCACGACCTCATCCCCCGTCTCGCCGACGTGGAGCCAGGTCCAGAAGACGCACACCGGCCCGCGGGTCACGACGACGGGGTCCACCACGCTCGCCTACCGCATGGACACCACCGGCGGCAACTCCGGCTCGGCGGTGGAGGACGAGACGACGGGTCTGGCCATCGGCATCCACACGCACGGCGGCTGCACCAGCAGCGGCGGGTCCAACAAGGGCACGATGATCACCCACACCGGGATCACCGGCTACCTGAACACGCCCTTGGGCATCTGCAAGACCGGCGTCGGCACCCCGGGCGGCGACCTCTTCGCCGTGGGCGATGCGGCCAACAACTTCGGCACGCTGAACACCGCGACCGGCAACTTCGCCCGCGTGGGCGATGGCCCGGCGCGCGTCGAGGGCGCGGCGTACAACCCGGTGCTCGACGTGTTCTATATCTCGACCAACGACACCTTCGCGAACGTCCGGAAGCTCTACTCGGTCTCGGCCAGCGGCGGCGTCGCGTCCACCTTTATCGCCGACCTCAGCGGCACGACGGCGGTCATCAACGGGCTGGCCTTCGACGCCGGCAGCCAGACGCTCTACGGCATCGCGCAGGCCACCGGCGCGCTCTACACCATCGACACCGGCACGGGCGCGGCGACCCTGGTCGGCGGCTCGGGCGGCACGATCGGGGCGCTCGACTTCGACGGGACCACCGGCACGCTCTACGGGATCGACGACTCCGCCGGGGCGTCCAAGCTCGTCAGCATCGACCCGGCCACCGGCGCGCAGACGCTGATCGGGACCCTGGGCGCGGGCATCGCCGATTGCAACGGCCTCGCCGCGATGGCCGACGGCTCCCTGTACACCATCAACGCCGCGACCGACCAGCTCCTCTCGATCAACAAGGCGACGGGCGCGGCCACCGTGGTCGGGGCGACCGGCGGGCTCTTCGCCGCCAGCTACGGCATGGCCGCCTTGGTGCCCAACCCCACGCCCGCCTGCTACGCCAACTGCGACGGCAGCACCGCAGCGCCGGCCCTGAACGTCGCCGACTTCACCTGCTTCCTGAACCGCTTCGCCGCGGGCGAGAGCTACGCCAACTGCGACCAGAGCACCTCGCCTCCGGTGCTCAACGTGGCCGACTTCACCTGCTTCCTGAACGCCTTCGCGAGCGGTTGCCCGTAACCGGCCGCGGCCGCAAGAGCGGGGGCCCGCAACCGACGCTCACTCCGCCGGCGGCGCCGCCAGGATATCCCACTGCTTCGCCTCGTCCTCCCGCCCCTGCCCGCGGAAGAACCAGGCCGCGGCAACGGCGGCGCGGCGCGTGAAGCGGTGCTTGGCGCCGACGCGCTCGGACAGCTCCGCGTAGGCCCGCCGCAGCGTTGGCTCCGCCCCAGCGGCATCGCCGTCGCAGGCGAGCGCCATACCCAGGTGCATGTCGGCAATCGAGGTCCAGACGGCGTAACGATCGCCCATACCTGTCACCGCGCCGCGGATCGCCCGGGTCTCCTCCAGCACGCCCTCGCACCGGCCCATGAGCACGCGGACCTCCGTGAGGATCATCCGGGCCTGGATGACATCGATATGGTCCCGCCCCAGCGATGCCTCGCCCAGCCCGACCGAGGCGGCGGCCTCCCGCTCGGCATCCTCCAACCGGCCCAGCTCGCAGAGGGTGCTCGCGACCACCCCCCGCGCCGAGAGCGTGAGCTGGTGCGAGGGCCCCTGGTGCGCGGTGCGGATCGCCAGCACCCGTTCCATGATCGGGAGCGCCTCCTCCGCCCGGCCACGGG
>JAEYVB010000144.1 GCA_023429345.1 Planctomycetota bacterium | reverse complement strand
ACCGCCGCCGCTTCCAGGACCAGCACTGGGAGGGGACGTTCTTCGATTACCTGAAGATCGTGGAGCGGGACCCGTCGGTGGTGCGGACCTCGTACCAGCGGCTGTACGACGCCATCCTGTCGCACGGGTTCGAGAAGTACAAGGTCTTCAAGCGCGACTGCGTGCGCTACCACTTCTTTTCCGACCCCTTCGACGGCGGCGCCGACGGTATCTTCGGTCTGGACCTGGCCCTGATGACGCTGGTGGACTTCTTCCGCTCGGCGGCCGAGGGGTACGGGACGGACCGCCGCATCCTGCTGCTGCACGGCCCGGTGGGCTCGAGCAAGAGCACGATCGCGCGGCTGCTGAAGAAGGGGTTCGAGCAGTACTCCCGCACGGACGAGGGGGCCCTGTACTCGTTCTCCTGGCTCCTGGACGAGCACTGCGAGGTCTCGCCGATCGAGGGGAGCGGCCACGAGGCCAAGCGGACGCACGCGTACCCGTGCCCGATGCACGAGGACCCGCTGGTGCTCATCCCCCGCGAGGGCCGGGAGCTGCTGCTGGCGAAGCTGAACGAGACGTACAAGCCCAAGAACCACAACGGCCGGCTGCGCGTGCCGCAGGAGCCCGACCCCTTCTGCCGCAAGATCCTCGAGGACCTGATGCGGTTCTACGAGGGCGACTGGAAGAAGGTGATGAACCACGTGCGCGTCCGCCGGATCGTGCTGAGCGAGAAGGACCGCGTGGGCATCGGCACGTTCCAGCCCAAGGACGAGAAGAACCAGGACTCGACGGAGCTGACGGGCGACATCAACTACCGGAAAATCGCCCAGTACGGGAGCGACTCGGACCCCCGGGCGATCAACTTTGACGGCGAGCTGAACATCGCCAACCGCGGCATCTGCGAGTTCATCGAGGTGCTGAAGCTGGACGTGGCGTTCCTCTACGACCTGCTCGGCGCGAGCCAGGAGCACACGGTCAAGCCCAAGAAGTTTGCGCAGACCTACATCGACGAGGTGATCCTCGGCCACACCAACGAGCCCGAGTACAGGCGCCTCCAGAGCAACGAGATGATGGAGGCCTTCCGGGACCGGACGATCAAGATCGACGTCCCCTACAACATCCGCCTGTCGGACGAGATCAAGATCTACCAGAAGGACTTCGGCTCCGGCCGCATCAAGAACATGCACATCGCGCCGCACACGCTGGAGGTCGCGGCCATGTGGGCGGTCCTCACGCGCCTGGAGGAGCCCAAGAAGGCGGGCCTGACGCTGATGCAGAAGCCCAAGCTCTACGACGGCAAGGCCATCCCCGGCTTCACGGAGGACTCGATCAAGGAGCTGAAGGAGGAGGCGCCGCGCGAGGGCATGAACGGCATCAGCCCCCGCTACATCCAGGACAAGCTCAGCAACACGCTCGTCAGCCACCAGGCGATCGACGAGAGGACCATCAACCCGTTCATGATGCTCAACGAGCTGGAGAGCGGCCTGAGCCACCACTCGCTCATCACCGACGAGGACACCAAGAAACGGTTCCGCGAACTCCTCAGCGTCGTCAAGGAGGAGTACGAGGACATCATCAAGGGCGAGGTGCAGCGGGCAATCTCGGCGGACGAGGAGGCCATCAAGCGGCTCTGCGCCAACTACATCGAGAACGTCCGGGCGTACACGCAGAAGGAGCGGGTCAAAAACCGCTACACCGGCCGGGACGATGAGCCGGACGAACGCCTGATGCGCTCGATCGAGGAGAAGATCGACATCCCCGAGTCCCGCAAGGACGATTTCCGCCAGGAGATCATGAACTACATCGGCGCGCTGGCGCTCGACGGCAAGAAGTTCGACTACAACACCAACGCCCGGCTGTACAAGGCCCTGGAGCTCAAGCTCTTCGAGGACCAGCGCGACACCATCAAGCTCAAGAACCTGGTCAGCAGCGTCGTCGACGACGAGACCCAGGCCAAGATCGACGTGGTGAAGCAGCGGCTGATCAAGCAGTTCGGGTACAACGAGGCGAGCGCCACGGATGTCCTCAACTACGTCGCGTCGATCTTCGCCCGCGGGGACAAGAAGAGTAAGTAGGCCCCCCCGCGGTCCCTAAGATCCAGTGTGAGCGACGGCATCGAGGCATGCCCCTTCTGCGGCTACCAATCGTCCTCGGCGGCATGCCCAGAGTGCGGCCGGGAGGCCACGCCGGCGGATCGCCGGACACTGGATCCCGACCGGCTTCGCTGGACTGCGATCGCCATTTCGCTGCTGCCTTGGGCCCTGTGGTGGACGGCCGCGGCCACGATCCCCTGGACGTCATGGGCCTCCCCCGAACGCGCGGCGCGGCCGCTCTGGCTCGGAGCCGTCGCGGTTTTGGGGTTGTCCTTGGCTTTGAACTTGGTGCTGATCCGTCGGGCCGTGCCCTGGCATCACGCATGGGTCCGGCTGCTCCCGAACCTGGTGACGACGGCCTTGGCATCGCTCACGTTTCTCGGCGCAGCCCGCATGTGGTGCGAGGTCCTGGCCGCGGCCGGCTGCTGAGGTCTTCGAAGTCGGGAGTCGCACCGGCTCCTAGTGACCCGCCCCGGGCGTGGCCTTCTTCTCCAGCCGTGGCCGCATCCGCAGGTTCAGCATCTCGACGGTCAGGCTGAACGCCATCGCGAAGTAGATGTAGCCCTTCGGGATCTTCTGGTGGAATCCCTCCGCCACCAGCATCACGCCGATCAGCAGGAGGAAACTCAGGGCCAGCATCTTGACCGTCGGATGGCGGTCGACGAAGTTGCTCACAACGTTCACGGCCAGCAGCATCACCACCACCGCAACGACCACCGCCGTCACCATCACCGCCAAAGCGTTGGCGAACTGGCCCTCCTTGGCCGGGACCATGCCCACCGCGGTGATGACCGAGTCCAGCGAGAAGACGATGTCGACGAGCATGATCTGGAAGATCACCCGCCCGAACGACCCGCCCTTAAGCCGCCGGTGCGGGTCGGGGTGGTCGCCCGCCGGACTCTCGCCGCCCTCGAGCTTGTGGTGGACCTCGACGGTCGCCTTGAAGATCAGGAACAGCCCGCCGAGGATCAGGATCAGGTCCTTCCCCGATACCCCGTGCGGCTCCTTCAGCCACAGGAACGCCGGGATATCAAAGAGCGGCTTCGTCAGCCGCATCACCCACGCGATCGAGAAGAGCAGGGCGATCCGGGCGAACATCGCCACGAACAGCCCCAGCTTCCGCGCCTTGGGCCGCTGCTTCTCCGGCAGCTTCCCGGTCAGGATGCTGATGAAAACGATGTTGTCGATCCCCAGCACGATCTCGAGCGCCGCCAGCGTGACCAGCGCGATCATGTACTCGGGCGTGAAGAGCGTGGCGAAGTCGATTCCCAGCACAAGGTCCCCTTTCCAGAGGGGCAAAGATTAGCCGAACCCGGACGGGGGCGCACTCACCATTCCGGCACTCATCTCGCCGAATCCAGCCAGATCGTCACCGGCCCGTCGTTCACCAGGCTCACCCGCATGTGGGCCCGGAACACCCCGGTGCGCACCTCCACGCCGGCCGCGGCCACCGCCCGGGCCACCTCCGCGAACTCCCCCTCGCTCCGCTCCGGCCGCATGGCGTTGTCAAAGCTCGGGCGGCGGCCCTTGCGGGCATCCCCCGCCACCGTGAAGTTCGGCACCAGGAGCACAGCGCCGCCGACCTCCAGCACCGAGCGGTTCATCTTGCCCTGCTCATCCTCGAAGACCCGCAGGTGCGCGATCTTCTCCGCCATCCACGCCCGGTCCTTTGGGGTATCCGACTCCTCAACTCCAAGCAGCACCAGCAGCCCCGGCCCGATGGCCGCGGCGCACCCGCCCCCGACCTCGACCGACGCCCCCGTGACCCGCTGCACGACCGCTCTCATGCACCGAGCATAAGGCGGGTACCCTCTCTCCCCATGAACGCGGCCGCCATCCTCCTCGGCATTGGCCTTGGCGCCCTGGCGGCCGGGGGTGTCGCCTGGGCCACCGCCCGGCGCTCGATCGCCCGCACCCGGGCCGCGGAGCAGCGCGCCCGCATCGCCGAGCGCATGGCGGAGATCGGGGCCATGACCGGCGGCCTCGCCCACGAGATCAAAAACCCCCTCTCCACCATCGGCCTCAACGCGCAGCTCCTGGCCGAGGCCATCGACGAGCTGCCGATCCCGCCCGAGGAGCGCGGCCGGCTCGGTCGGCGCGTGGGCTCCCTCCGGCGCGAGATCGACCGCCTCCGCGGGATCCTCACCGACTTCCTCCAGTACGCCGGGCAGCCGCACCTCGAGCCCCGGCCGACGGACCTGAACCTCATTGTCGAGGAGCTGGTCGACTTCTTCCTCCCCCAGGCGGAGCGGCAGGGCGTGCGGCTC
>JAEYVB010000295.1 GCA_023429345.1 Planctomycetota bacterium | reverse complement strand
GATCTACACCGAGTGCGCGAAGCTCAAGGTCTCGCGGCTGCGGCGGGCGGCCCTGGCGGCGCGGATCGTCGGGGCGATCCTCCCCGCGTGCGCGATCGTGAACCTCGTGATCGCCCTCGCGATGCGGGCCGCGGGCGGCGAGGCCGCGCAGCGCTGGGCGCCGAACATCGCTCTGGCCGCCGCCGGCCTGGCCGTGTGGCTGATCATGCTGGTGCTCGTCTACCGCGCCGGCCGCACGCCCCTTTGGGCCCTCCCCGGCGCGATCGCCGGCTCCTGGCTCACCGCGGACATCCTCAGCGAGGCCGCCCGCGAGCTCCAAGCGGGCGTGCCGGTGAAGTGGGGGGGACGCGAGTACGTGCGGAAGCCGCGGTAGCACCGGGCTTCCGCCCGGTGTCTTTGTTACAACCGCGCCAGCAGCCTCCGCACCTCCCCCCGCGTCGGCATCGACGGGAGCGCCCCCGGCCTCGTGACCGCCAGCGCCCCCGCGGCCGAGGCCCAGTGCAGGGCGTCGAGCTTCCCCTCGACGCCGCGGCCGGCGCCGATCTGATCCTCCGCCCAGCGCACCGCGAGGGCCCCGCAGTACGCATCCCCCGCGCCGACCGTGTCCACCGCCTCGACCGCGAACGCCTCGACGAACGAGCAGGACCGCTCGAGCACGCACGCCGACCCGTGCACTCCCAGCGTCAGCACGGCCGAGCCCGCCCCGAGGCCCGCGAGCTTCGACAGGATCTCGACGGCCTCGGGATCGCGGGCATCCGCCGCGGCCTCGATCCGCGAAGCGGTCCGCCCTTGCCCGATCGCCTCGCCCTCGAGCCGGTTCACGACCAGCACATCCACGCCCGTGAGCACCTCCGCCGGGATCGCGGCCGCGGGCGCGGCGTTGAGGATCACCGTCGTCCCCACCTCCTGCGCGACCGCCACCGCCCGGGCCACCGATGCCATGGGGATCTCCAGCTGCAGCAGCAGCACATCGGCGGCCGCGATCGCCGTTCGGGCCGCGTCGATGTCATCCGGCGAGACGGTCATGTTCGCCCCCGGCACCGCGATGATGGAGTTCTCGCCATCCTCCCCCAGCCCGATCAGGCTCGTGCCCGTGTGCGTGCCCGGCCGCACCGCCACCCCCGACACATCCATCGCTTCGCATCCCAGCAGCGCGAGCACCTCGCGCCCGTACGCGTCATCGCCCACCGCGCCGACAAGCGACACCTCCGCCCCCATCCGCGCGGCGGCCACGGCCTGGTTCGCCCCCTTGCCCCCGGGGAACACCGCAAACGAGGTCCCCAGCACCGTCTCCCCCGGCCGCGGCAGGCGCGGGGCCCTGGCCACCAGGTCCATGGTGATGGAGCCGATCACGCAGATGCGGGCGCGTTCGCTCATGCTCGGCCCAGCTTACACCGGCGGCGCTTTCTCCAGGCGCCCGCCCCCGCTCTGGGCCACCAGCC
The DNA here is from genome assembly GCA_023429345.1 of Planctomycetota bacterium. Classification (GTDB taxonomy): domain Bacteria; phylum Planctomycetota; class Phycisphaerae; order Phycisphaerales; family UBA1924; genus JAEYVB01. The sequence goes on along the minus strand of JAEYVB010000295.1, from coordinate 5,332 downwards.
GCACCGCATCGTCCAGCCCCGCGTAATGGGCGAAGGCCTGGAGCGACTGGCCCACGCCGTCGATCCCGGGGAAGAGGCTGTTGGCCGTGATCCCCATCCGGGCCAGTTCCTTCATGATCTTGGGCTTGAGTTCCCGGGGGATCCTCACCACGCGTTTGGTCGGGCGATCCGCATCCTCCGGCAGCACCGAATCGATGAACGCGCTGTGGTCCATCCCCAGCCGGCTGCCGATGGTGAACATGCTCTGCTGCGCGATGACCCGCGGGATTCGGGGGCCCAATCCCACCAGCCGGCACACCCAGGGCGTCAGCTCGTACAGGCTCACCGCCGGGACCGGCGTCCCCTGCCAGCGGGCCGTCTCCGTCACCCGCCCAATCTCTGCGCCGTGGCGCTCCGTCACGACGGCGTCGAACCGCTCGCGGTCGAAAATCCACACGATCCCGTCGTCGTCCCAGTCCGCGCTGGCGGCGCTGAAGACCGCGATCCAGATCGACTCCGACCAATCCACCAGCCGCGTCGGCGCCCGGTAGTGCCTCATCAGCGTCAGCAGGCTCGTCCCGTCCGCCAGGTGCGAGAGCTCCTGCGGCGGCAGGTAGTTCGGCGCGAGCTGGTAGAACCGCTGGATCGACACGCGCTCGACGGTGGTCGCCATCTCCCCGTCGATCCCCGACTGCATCAGCGCCCGGTCCAGGGTCGAGTACAGCGTCCCCCCGCCGTAGTCGCCCGCCTGCCCCCGGCACGCCAACCGGTCCGACTCCCCGATCCCGTGCAGCACCCCGCGCAGCGAGGGCCAGTCGTCGCTTGTGTTGACCTCCGCCCACGCCATGGGTGAGTTGTAACCGATTTCCGCGGCCGCGGCCCGCCCGCGACGCCCCCTTGTTCGCGTGATTCGGGAATTGAACCCTGTTGACGATCCCCGCCCGCGCCCGGGGCCGTTCATATACTTTCCGGTGTCGCACCGCCCGCCGCCCCTCCGCCCCGTGCCCCCCGTCCGAACCCGCCGCGAGACCGTCCATGGCACTGTTCCCCCGTAAGCCTAAGGCCGGGCCCGTTGCCGGCAAGCCCCCCGTGACCGTCCCCGCCTCCTTCGGCGGTTCGTCCGGGGGCATCCCCGGTGCGCTCGCCAGCAGCGCTCTCGAGCCCCGCATCCAGGAGATCGGCCGCGACCTCCTCCAGCGTGCCCGCGGGCACAAGGCCGGCCTCCTCTCCGCGCGCTTCTACTCCGACAAGCTCATGGAATGGTCGATGCGCGACCAGGCCTTCAAGGTCCAGCTCTTCCGCTTCGTCGACGCCTTCCCCATGCTCAAGACGCCGGACGCCGTCCACGAGCACCTCAGTGATTACCTCACCCAGCCCGGCGTGAAGCTCCCGCCCGGCATGGACCTGGGCCTGAAGATGGGCGGCATCGCCAAGGGGCTCGCGGCCGCGACGATCAGCAAGCAGATCAAGGGGATGGCCGAGAAGTTCATCGCCGGCACCGACGCCGCCAGCGCCCTCGCGGGCCTGAAGGACCTCTGGAACGACGGCATCGCCTTCAGCGTCGACCTGCTCGGGGAGGCCTGCGTCTCGGACGCCGAGGCGGACGAGTACCAGCGCAAGTACCTCGACCTCATCAACAACCTTCCCGGCCAGGTGAGCACCTGGAAGCCCCAGCAGCGCCTGGAAACCGATCATCTCGGGGCGGTCCCGCGGGTGAACGTCTCGATCAAGATCTCATCGCTCTCGGCCAAGGCCGACCCCATCGACACAGAGGGCGCGATCGGCGACCTGATGACGCGGCTGATCCCTATCCTCGAGGCCGCGAAAGCCAGGGGGGTCTTCGTCAACTTCGATATCGAGCAGTTCACCCTCAAGGACCTCACTATCGAGCTCTTCCAGCGCTGCTGCGAGCGCATCGATTTCCAGGCCGGGCTCGCCATGCAGGCGTACCTCAAGTCCGGCCCGGAGGATGCCCGGCGCATGGTCGAGTGGGCCCGGCGCAGCGGGCGTGTTGTCAGCGTGCGCCTCGTCAAGGGCGCCTACTGGGACTACGAAACCATCAAGGCCGAGCAGATGGGCTGGCCCTGCCCCGTCTGGGGCCAGAAGTGGCAGACCGACGCCTCCTTCGAGCAGATGGCCCAGATCTTCCTCGAGTCCACGCCGAAACGGCCCGGGACCGGCGGCGTCAAGCTCTGCCTCGGCTCGCACAACGCCCGGTCCATCGCCGCCGTGCTCGCCATCGCCGAGGCCCGCGGCCTCCCGCACGCCGCCGTCGAACTGCAGATGCTCCACGGCATGGCCGACCAGCTCAAGCACGCCGCGGCCGGGATGGGCCTGCGCATCCGCGAGTACGTCCCCGTCGGCGAGATGATCCCCGGGATGGCGTACCTCGTGCGCCGGCTGCTCGAGAACACGAGCAACGAGTCGTGGCTCAAGGCCGGCTTCCTCGACAACGCCGACCCGATGGAGCTCCTCGCCCCGCCCGCCGCGAAAGGGCTGACGCAGGCGCCGCCCAAGGACCTGTACGAGGTCGCGCCGGAGCGGCACCAGATGTCGCCCGCGATCCCGGGTATTGGCGATGGACGCGCGTTCTTCAACGAGTCCTTCCGCGATTTCTCCCAGAAGCCCGTCCGCGAGACCTTCGCCGCAGCCATCGCCCGGGCCACTGTCCCCAGGGTTGCCAACGACCGCACCCCGGAGCAGGCCGGCGCGATGGTCGCCGAGGCGTTCAAGGCCTTCCCGGCGTGGCGAGACTTCGACCCGCGCCGGCGTGCTAAGGCCCTGATCCTCGCCGCCGAGGCCATGCGTCGCCAGCGTGATGCGCTCTCCGGCGTGATGATCAAGGAGGCCGGCAAGACCTGGAGGGAGGCGGACGCCGACGTCTGCGAGGCCATCGATTTCTGCGAGTACTACGCCCGGATGGCGGTCCCGCTCTTCGAACGCTCGCGCATCGGGAAGTTCATCGGGGAGCTGGACGAGACCTGGTACCAGCCCCGGGGCGTGGCCGCGGTCATCAGCCCCTGGAACTTCCCGCTGGCCATCATGGTCGGCATGACCGTCGCCGCGCTGGTCACCGGCAACACCGTGGTGCTCAAGCCGGCCGAGCAGACGCCCGGCATCGCCCGCGTCTTCTACGACATCATCAAGGAATCGCTCGCGGCGGTGGGGGCCCCGGAGGGCATCCTGCACTTCTGCCCCGCCCCCGGCGAGACCACGGGCGCAGCGATCGTGCGGGACCCTCGCATCGCCGTCATCGCCTTCACCGGCTCCAAGGCGGTCGGCCTCGACATCATCAAGGCCGCGGGCGTGACCGGCGAACAGCAGGAGCACGTCAAAAAGGTCGTCTGCGAGATGGGCGGCAAGAACGCCGTCATCGTGGACACCTCCGCCGACATGGACGAGGCCGTCCTGGGCGTGCGCCACTCGGCCTTCGGCTTCCAAGGGCAGAAGTGTTCCGCGGCGTCCCGCGTCATCGTCGTCGATCCGGATGGCGAGGAGGGCCCCGCGATCTCGTCGTTCACGTCGCGCTTCGTCGAGGCGACGCGGGCGCTCGTCATCGGAGACCCACTGCTGCCCGGGACCGACATCGGCCCCGTCATCGATCAGGAAGCCGCCGACCGCATCCGCCGCTACATCGAGAGGGGCAAGCAGGAGGCAACGCTCGCCCTCGCCATGGAGACGCCGGCGGCGAATACCTTTGTCGCCGCGAACGCCGCGCGGTTCGTCGGCCCGCACATCTTCACGCACGTGCGGCCGGGCCACGTCATCGCGAGCGAGGAGATCTTCGGCCCCGTCGTCGCCGTGATGCACGCCCGGGACTTCGAGCACGCTCTTGAGATCGCCAACAGCTCGCCCTACAAGCTCACCGGCGGCGTCTTCAGCCGCAAGCCCAGCCATCTGGAACTCGCCAAGCGCCAGTTCCGGGTCGGCAACCTCTACCTCAACCGAGGGATCACGGGGGCGCTCGTCGCCAGACAGCCCTTCGGCGGCTTCGGCATGTCCGGCGTGGGCTCCAAGGCCGGCGGCGTCGACTACCTCCTCCAGTTTGTCGAGCCGCGGGCCTCGTGTGAAAACACACTCCGCCGCGGCTTCGCCCCCGAACTCTGAAAAACGGGACCGGCTCGCCGGCGCACAGTTCATGCTCGCGGGGAGCTGTAAGCCTCTCTATTTTTGGCCTTTACGTCAGCCCCTCGGACGCGGCATCGTCGAGAGATGAAGACCGCCTGCAGAAATAGGTAAAAATCCTCTGAGTGAATTTTGATCTCAAATCAACGCGGAGTACTTTGTACATCGCATCACCGACCGCGCCGCACTGAGGGCCGCGCGGGCACCGGTCGAGAGTCGAAACCACGAAGAGGAGCACGCCATGAAGTCCTGGTTCGCTATCGGTCTGTCCACGCTGGCCGCCTTCGCCGGCTCCGCCGCCGCGGATGTCGTCGATCTCACCGCCAACACCTTCGGCGTCCTCAACGGCGCCAGGTTCGAACGAGCCGACTTCCGGCCGGCGGGGAGCGGGTACATCAACTCGTTCGTGCGCGTCAGCAGCAACAAGCCCATCGTCCAGGGCTACAACACGTCGGGCCGCCCCGTCGCGTTCGACGAGAACACTTCGCCGACGTTCACGCGCAACATCACCTTCGGCATGATCCCGCAGATCGTGATCGATGACGTCGCCTACGCGGAGTTCTTCCTGGACATCAACCAGCAGTCATCCAGCCCGTTCCTCTCCTTGGACGAGGTCCAGATCTACACCTCCAACTCCCAGAGCCTGACCACGAGCAACCTCGCGAGCCTGGGCGCCCTGGTCTACGACATGGACCTGCCGGGCGACAACCACGTGAAGCTCGACTACAACCTCAATAGCGGGAGCGGCCAGGGCGACATGCGGTTGCTCGTCCCGGCCGCGGCGTTCGGCGCTGCCGGCCCGAACACGTTCGTCTACCTCTACTCCCTCTTCGGTGAGAACTTCGAGAACAACGACGGCTACGAGGAATGGGCGGTCCGCGAGGGCATGCCAATCATCCCGCTGCCCCCCGCCGTCCTGATCGGCGGCGTGGGCCTGCTCGGGGCGGGGATTGCTCGTCGTTTCATCCGGCCGTCCTGAGCCAGATCCCTTGTCAACGGAGGGGTGGGGGCGGCGGTGAGCCGCCCCCTTGTTATGGGACCACATGATGAGCCGCCGGGGTGCGGCAGGGGTGCTAATCCGCTCTCAAGACAGGACTTGTATATCTGGTATTTGTTACCGGATCCGCGACCTAGCAAAAAATGGCGATAGGCGTTCTTCCCGCTGGACTCCCGCGGAATGGGGTGTATGCTCCTCATGAGAGAGTTCACGCGGCGTCCCCTGTAAAGC
>JAEYVB010000275.1 GCA_023429345.1 Planctomycetota bacterium | reverse complement strand
GAGCTGCACGTGGGCGAGCCGCCGATCGTCGCCGCGTTCTCGATGGCGGGCGGGGATGCCCCGTCGAACATCGCCCGCTGGTCGCAGCAGTTCCGCGACGAGAGCGGGAGCGCTCCGGAGCCGGAGGTCGAGACGAAGGAGCTCGGCGGGCGCACGGTGCACCTGGTGCATTTGCGGGGCGAGTACCTCGGGATGGGCGGGCAGGCCGCGGAACCCTCGACGATGCTCCACGGGGCGATCATCGAGAACGCGGCAGCCGGCCAGCACCTGTTCGTCAAGATGACCGGCGCGGCTGGGCGGATGGAGGAGCTGCGCGAGCCGTTCGTGCGCATGATTGAGAGCGTTCGGAAGGAGTAGCCGGGATGGGTGCCCCCGCATGAGCTACTGGAAACGGCATATCTGCGAGGTGCACGGGCACATCATCGAGGGGCGCCTGGGCTGGCTCGGTGGCGAGACGGTGATCCTCGACGGCAAACCGGTCTCGAGCGAACCGCTGGCAGCGCTGCGGCAGGCGGCTCATTTCTTCGAGCTGATGGACGAGGCGGGAAAGCCCCGGAACGCGGAGGTCCACTTCCGGTCGAGACACGGCGGCCTCAACTCGGTCATGGTCGTTTCAATTGACGGCGTGCAGCGGGCGAACGTGCCCCCGGCGGCGGACGATGCGGGCCTCAGGCGGGTGTGCCGATACTGCGGCTACTCGCTCGACGGTCTGGAACCCGAGAACAAGGAATACCGCTGCCCGGAGTGCGGGCGGCACACGCCGTGCGTCGAGGTGCCGACGGACCTCAAGGCCGGTGGGTGGCGTCGGTAAGCTGTCGCGTGGTTCCGGACGTCTCAGCCCCGGAACTTCCTCACCACCAACGTGTCGTTCTGCCCGCCGAAGCCGAAGCTGTTCGACAGGCAGACCTCGACGCCGCGGGCACGCTCATCGCGCGGGCGGTTGGGGATGTAGTCGAGGTCGCACTCGGGGTCGGGGTTCTGGAGGTTCATCGTCGGGGGCAAGAAGCCGGTCCTGATGGCCTGGACGCAGGTGATCAGCTCGACCGCGCCGGCCGCGGCGATCAGGTGGCCCAGCATGCTCTTGACGCTGGAGATGGGCACGCGTGGCGCGAGGGGCCCGAAGACGGACTTCACGCCGCGCGATTCGATCTTGTCGTTCTCTTCGGTCCCGGTGCCGTGGGCGGAGATGTAGTGGACGAGCGGGCGGTCGGATTCATCGGTGGCGCGGGGGTCGATCCCGGCCTCCTTGAGCGCCTCCATCATGGAGGCGTGGGCCCCGCGCCCGTCGGGCTGGATGTCGGTGATGCGGAAGGCGTCGGCGCTCGAGCCGTAGCCGACGATCTCGGCCAGGACGTCGGCGCCCCGGGCCCGCGCGTGCTCGAGCTCCTCGATGACCAGCATCCCGGCGCCCTCGCCCATCACGAAGCCGTCGCGGGTATGGTCGAACGGGCGGGCCGCCGTGAGGTGCGAATCGCGGCGGGACGAGAGCGCGGTGAGCCGGATGAAGCCGGTGACGCCCAGCGGGTGGATCATCGTGTGGGCGCCGCCGGCGAACATGGCGTCGGCATCGCCCCGGTGGATGATCTCGAAGGCCTCGCCGATCGCCTGCGTGCTCGCGGCGCAGGCGGTGAGGCAGTTGCTCGCGGGCCCGCGGCAGCCGAACTCGGCCGCCATGTGGGCCAGGACCATGTTGGGCTCCTGCTCCACCTCGCGCGCTGGCGTCATGCGTTCGTGCGCCAGCGCCGCCCATTTCACGGCGTCGACGGCGCGGCGCTCGGCGTTCCAGGCCCCCAGGTTCGTGGAGGAGAAGTTCTCGAAATCGAGCGAGCCCTCGCCCGAGCCCAGGTACATCCCGAAACGGCGTCGGTTCAGGCGCGGGAAGCGGTCCAGCCCGGCCTGCCGCCAGGCCTGGGCCGCGGCGCCGAGGGCGAAGCGCGTGTTCAGGCCCGCGTGCCGGTGGCGCTCGCCGTCGACGAACTTCGAGAAGTCGTAGTTGCTCTTCACCTCGGCGGCGAAGTTGGTGCTCCACGTCGAGGCGTCGAACCGCGTGATGGGCCCGACGCCGCTGTGCCCCGCCATGAGGCGCGACCACACCGCGTCCACATCGTGCCCGAGGGGCGTGACCCAACCCATCCCGGTGATGACGACACGGCGGTTACTCATGGAACGGGACTCGAGGCATCAGGGTGTCAGGGTGTCAAGGGGCAATGGAGACTGCCGAGGCCTCCCTTGAAACCCCGGCACTTTGACGGTTCGGCAGCGCTCGTCAGGCCTGCGGCTCTTCCTCGAACGCTTCTTCCTCGTGCGCTTCGCCCTCGCCGTCACCCTTGAGCTCGTTGAGCTTGTCGGGGTTCAGCACGCGCACCAGCCCATCCTTCAGCCGGCGCTCGCCGAAGTTGATGATCAGGCCCAGCTCGACATCCGCGGCCCGGAGCTGGGCCCGCAGCGCGGCCCGCTCGTAGCCGCCGATCTCGCCCGGGCGCGCCATCACCTCGACGATGAAGCGGTCCGCGACCCACAGGTCCGCGACGGTCTTGCCGACCACGTGCTCGTCGAAGAACACGTCGAACGCGTGGGCCACCTGGTAGGTGACACCCTCGCGCTCCAGCTCGACCTTCAGGGCGTTGAGGTAGACGCTCTCGTCGTACCCCGGCCCGAGCTCCATGTGAACCTCGATGGCGCAGCCGATCACCTTGCGGCTGACCTCTGTCAGCGCGGGATCGAGCTCCGAGAGCGGGGTCCCGCGGCGCTGGCGGTCGCCCCCGCCCCCGTTGTAGTTGCCGTCGCGGCCGCCGCGGTCGTTGCCCCGGCGCCCGTCGCGACGGTTGTTGTTGTAGTTGCGGTTGCCGTCGTAGCGGTTGTCGTCGGGGTACATCCGAATGTCTCCAGAAGGATCTCGTAGCGGTCGTTCACCCGGCTCCCGGGCACAGGGCTGTACGTTAGGAGTTCTCGCCCGGGTTCAGCCGGGCTCGACGGCCCGTAAAAGCACGGCCGCGGCCTGGCCGCCCAGGGCGCCGGTGGCCACCAGAATATGGCGGAGCCGCGCCGGCCGCGAGGTTGCCGCCCCGACCTCGAGACCCCCGGTGGCTTTCCCACCGTGAATCCGGGCTGGCAGGTGCTGATTGCGGAGCGCCAAAGCCCCGACGGCGACCGCCAGGCCCCCCGCGGAAGCCAGGCAATCGCCGATGTTCGGGGTGATTGTCATCAGGGGGATCTCCGCGAGCCGGTCACCGAACACCGACCGCAGGGCCGCGGCTTCGGCGCGGTCCATCGCGGGGATTCCGGAGGCGTGGGGGACGATCGCATCCACCAGTTCGGGCAGGACTTGCGCATCGTCGAGGGCGTTCTCGATGGCGTACTGGAGGCCATCGTCGAGTTCCGGGAGTTCCTCGACGCCGATCAGGGCGGGCGTGGAGTGGGCGGCGCCGAAGCCGACGATCTCGGCGTAAGGCGTGGCCCCGCGGGCCGTTGCGCTCGCCAGCTCCTCCAAGATCAGGATGCCGCCGCCCTCGCCGGGCACCCCGCCGAGGCTGGTGCTGTCGTAGGGCTTGAGCACGGCCGCGACATCCTCGGCATCGCCGGTCTCGGCGAGCCGCCCGGCCATCTCCATGCGCAGGTGGCGCATGTGGTTGATGGGGGCCTCGGCGCCTCCTGTGAAGCAGAGGTCGGCATCGCCGCGCTGGATCACGCGGACGCTCTCGCCGATCGAGAGGAGGCCGCTGGCCTCGGCGCAGGTGATGGTGTTGGAGGGCCCCTCCGCCCCGTGGATGATCGTCACGTGGCAGGCGAGCATGTTGGGGAGGTATTTCAAGAGCCACAGCGGCGGAAGGTTGTTCATCGCCCCCCCGCCC
>JAEYVB010000253.1 GCA_023429345.1 Planctomycetota bacterium | reverse complement strand
TTTCGGGGGTAAACACACCTAAAAAAAAAACCCGACCGCGGCCGTCGGGGTGGACGGCCGCGTTTCGTTTTTACCTCACAACCAATAGCGCCCGCGCGACGCAGTGCCCGCGCACGCCCGCCGCCCTCACGGCAGCGAGAACGCGCCGCACAGCGCCCGCACCTCTTCGCGCACCGCCGCCGCCGCCAGCTCCAGCTTCGCCGGCGACTCCAGCCCGGCATCCAGCGTCCGGTCGATCCACCGCGCAACTTGCTCCATCTCCCGCTCTCGGAAGCCGCGCGTCGTCGCCGCCGGCGATCCCAGCCGGATCCCGCTGGTGATCCGCGGCGGCCGCGGGTCGTCGGGGATCCCGTTCTTGTTGCACACCATCCCCGCCATCTCCAGCCACTTCTCGGCGTCCGCCCCCGTGAGGTTCTCGTGCCGCTGCCGCAGATCGACCAGCATCAGGTGGTTGTCGGTCCCCCCCGAGGTGATCCGGTAGTTGAGCCCCGTCAGCGCCGCCGCCAGGGCGCGGGCGTTGGCCACCACCTGCCGCTGGTACGCCTTGAACTCCGGCCGCAGGGCCTCCCCGAACGCCACCGCCTTCGCCCCGATGATGTGCATCAGCGGACCCCCCTGGGCCCCGGGGAAGAGCGCCTTATCGATCTTCTTCGCGATCTCCTCATCGTCCGAGAGGATCAAACCCCCCCGCGGCCCCCGCAGCGTCTTGTGCGTCGTCGTGGTCACGATGTGCGCATGCGGGAAGGGCGAGGGGTGAACCCCCGCGGCCACCAGCCCCGCGATGTGCGCGATGTCCGCGATGACGAGGGCCCCCACCTGGTCGGCCGCCTCCCGGAACTTCCTGAAATCGATGGTGCGCGGGTACGCGGAATAGCCGCACATCAGCACCTTGGGATTGTGCTCGCGGACAACGGCCCTCACCGCGTCGTAATCGATGCGCTCGTGCTCGGGATGCCCCTTGTCGTAGTGCAGCGGGTAGTGCACGGGCCTGAAGAAACGCCCGGAGAAGTTGATCTTCATGCCGTGCGACAGGTGCCCGCCATCCTTCAGCACCAGCGATGCGAACGTGTCGCCCGGCTCCATCACCGCCATCATCGCCGCCTGGTTGGCCTGCGCCCCCGAGTGCGGCTGCACGTTCGCGAACCGGCACCCGAAGAGCTCCTTGGCCCGGTCCCGCGCCAGGTCCTCGATCTGGTCGTGGTAGATGCAGCCGCCGTAGTACCGCGCCCCGGGGTACCCCTCCGCGTACTTGTTCGTGAGCGGCGACCCCATCGCGTGCATCACCGCCGGCGAGACGTGGTTCTCGCTCGCGATCAGCTCGATGGTGTTCTGCTGCCGGTCGACCTCTTTCGAGATCAGCGCGGCGATCTCCGGATCCTGCTTCCGGAGGAGGTCGAGGGTGGACGAAAGTATCGGGTCGGTGGCCATGGGGCTTAGCGTAGGGATGACCCGCGGCCACGGTCCGGCCACTCCCCCCGCCACACCCCTGCACACACCCCCGGCCCGGCCGGACGATTGCCCTCAGGCCGCCCGGACCCGGGCCCTCGGCAGCCGAGCGCCCGCGCCCCGCTCGAGGACGATCACCACCGCCGCCCAGACCACGGCCAGCGCGATGAACCACGCCCAATCGGGGATGGAGGTGACCTCGGGCAGCCGGACCTTCCCCAGCGCCCAGACCTTGAGGATGTGCTCGCTCACCCAGCGGAAGCTCAGGGCATACAGGATCCCGCCCGCGAGCATCCCCGCAAAGCCGACCAGCGCGTGCACCGACCCCGTCGCCACCGCCGCGATCCCCGTCCCCGGGCAATAGCCGTAGAGCACCATGCCCACGCCGAAGACCGCCGACCCCAGCAGCACCCCCAGCATGTTCGCCGGCTTGATGTGGTAGTCGGCGTGCCCCAGCGCGTGCAGCACCAGCACGCCTGCGCCCCCCACCACGATCGCCGTCAGCATCACCTTCAGCACCGTCCAGTCGCGCAGGCGGAACTGGTTGACGATCACGTTGTAGTTGGTCACGCGCCCGCGGTGAAGCAGGAACCCGAAAAGCCCGCCGAAGACCACGGCCAGGGCCAGCGCCGCGGAGCCCGAGACGGGGAGAGTCAGAGCGAGAGTGTTCATGGCCAAAGCTCCTTGGTTCAGCCGCGCCGGGGCGAAAGCCCGAAAAGGACCGCGGCGGTGACGACGCCGCTCACAAACATCGTGACAAAGAACGTCCATCCGCTGAGCGCGAGCTGCAGCGAGCCGCTCAGGCCGTTGCCGCTCGTGCACCCGCCCGCCATCCGGGCCCCGTACATGGTCAGGATCCCCCCCAGGAACGCCGCCGCGAACCGCTTCGCCCGCGAGCCCCCGAACCGCTCCCGCCACACCGCCGGCACGTGCTCGATGCGGAAGGTGCCGCCCACGACCGCCGAGACCAGCGCCCCCAGGAACGTGCCGATCAGGAACAGCGTCCCGTAGTCCCAGGCCGGCAGGTTCTTCGCCCAGTAGGGGTTCGCCGCCAGGCCGTCGCGGCCCAGCACCGGCTCGGCGACCGCGCCCGACATCTGCCCAAGCGCGGTCGTGATCCCCAGGGGAGCGTTCACGACCGCGAACACGGCCCAGGAAAGCAGCCCGATCCCGGCCCCTGCCAGGTACGGGGTCCAGCGGGCCAGCGGGCTCACGTTGACGGGTTCTTCTGCGGGGCTCATCGAAGTCGCTCCCTTTCTGCCCGGGGCACGGGCGCTTGAACGCGGGCGCCGGACGGACTACTATATCACTATATGGCGATGAAGCAACAAAGTTCGCCCCCCCCGCGCCGAAAGCTACCCCCGCCC
>JAEYVB010000229.1 GCA_023429345.1 Planctomycetota bacterium | reverse complement strand
GCTACACCCAGGGCGGAGGACCCGCCACGATCTACCCGGAGCGGCCCGCCTGGTGGCCATGAATCCGGGCGCAGCGACACCCCGACGAACGAACTCGCGCCCCGGCGCTGCCCGCCGGGGCGCATTGCGTCCATATCTCCCGGCGATCACGCGCCGGCCTTTCTTTCAACAGCCCGGGCGCCGCCGCCTGCACGCGGCCAGCGCCCCCAGGGCCAGCACCCCGGCCGAGCCCGGCGAAGGAATCACAAACGTCGCGTCGTCGAAGAAGTTCTTCCCGCCCACGCCGCCGTTGGTGCCGTCCTCGAGCTGCCAGCGCAGGCCGGTGAAGTCGGTCATCGCCGTGCCCAGCGGCGTGCCCGCGGCCGCCAGCACGGTCCACGTGTTCGTCGCCACGTTGTAATAGTCGAGCTGGAACGTGTCGCTCGACAGGTCGATCTGCGCCGAGATCCCGTCCCACATCCCCGCGTTGGCGTACAGCCCGGTGTAGTTCCACGGGCCGCTGATGTTCGACCGCCACACGATCTCGTTGTCCGTCGCGTACCCCCACTGCGCCCCGATGTTGCCCGACGAGTCGCGGAACGATTGCGTGAACCGGTCCGGCGCCGGGGTGCCCGCCGGGTTCGGCGGCATGTTCGGGCTCGTCGAGAAATAAATGCCGAAGCTCACGATCCCGCTCGTCACGGTGGAGGGAACGATGCCCCCCGTGTCGTACAGGTCCATCGTGTAGTCGTACACCGCGGGCCCGACCGTGCCGCCCACCGTGTCGTTGCGGAACGCCAACGAGCTGTTGTCCGTCCGCCCCGGGCCGTGGTCGCCGACGATGTAGATCGGCAGCGTCCCCGACGGCAGCGTCGTCGGGTAGGGCGGCGCCCCGCCCACAGCGCCGTTCCGCATCGCGCTCGAGGTGAAGTACCCGCCCACCTGCCCCACCACGCGCCACGAGCCCGAGTCCGGCGTGATCAGCGTCGGCCCCGGCCCGCCGCCGGCGAACACGCCGTACGAGCCCGCGTTGTAGTACGACACATCCGACCAGTTCACGCTCCCCGCGAAGACGTTCAGGTTGTACCCGTAACTGGGGCTGAAGCTCCCCAGCACAGCGCACGCCTGCGACGCCGCGGACGCCACCACGACAGACGACAACAACAGCCGCGCGGACAACGTCTTGCACATCTTGCTCTACTCCTATGAGGGATGCACGGAAGCTAGCAGAAGCGCTGCCGCTGTCAACACGATCGGCGCTGTACGCCGTCGTCTCTCGCGCCTCACCCGGCCAAAGGAAAATCGGATGCGCACAGCCCCTATGGATGGCTTCCGCCCCCGCGCACCTATCCTTCCAGGCGGTGATCGGCCAACCACTCCAACTCGGCTCCGTACGGCTCGCGACCAATCTCCTTCTCGCCCCCATCGCCGGCTACTGCGACCTTGCCTTCCGCACCATCTGCCGCGAAGCCTCCTTCCTGAACGGCGGCCGCGGCGGCGTCGGCCTCGCCTGCACCGACCTGCTCAGCCCGCAGGGCCTCCTCCGCGGCACCGCCGCCAGCCTCGACCTCGCCAAGACCGACGAGTTCGACAAGCCGGTCGGCATGCAGCTCTACGGCTCCGACCCCGAGATCATGGCCGAGGGCGCCCGCTGGGCCGTCGAGCACGGCGCCACCGTCGTCGACATCAACATGGGCTGCCCCGTCGACAAGGTCACCAAGAAGGACGGCGGCAGCAAGCTCCTCACCGACCTCCCCCGCGCCGTCGCCATCGCCGAACGCGTAGCCCGCGAGCTCGAGAAGATCCCCCTCTCCCCCGACGAATGGCGCCGCCGCCTCGGCAGCGCAGAAATGGCACAGCGGCACAGTGGCACAGTGGCACAGTGCCCCGATTCGCCCCCCCACTCTGCCACTTTGCCACTCTGCCACTCTGCCAATTCCACCGCCGTCCCCCTCACCTGCAAACTCCGCCTCTGCTGGCACACCGAGGACTACCGCGCCGGCAACGCCTGCTCCCCCCACCTCGCCCGCGCCCTCGCCGATGCCGGCGTCGTCGCCGTCACCGTCCACGGCCGCACCACCGAGATGAGGTTCTCCGGCGAAGTCCAGCTCGACGGCATCGCCCGTGTCGTCGACTCCGTCAACGGCCGCATCCCCATCATCGGCAACGGCGATGTCCGCGAGCCCGAGGATGCCGTCCGCATGATCCGCGCCACCGGCTGCGCGGGGGTCATGATCGGCCGCGGCGCCCTCTCCACCCCCTGGCTCTTCCGCGACGCCTGGTCCCTCCAGACCACCGGCGTCATCCCCGAGCCCCCCACCACCGACGACAAGATCGCCATCATCCGCCGCTTCTTCGAGCTGATGCGCACCCAGCGCGGCGATCACTACGCCCTCGTCCAGATCCGCCGCCGCATCTCCTGGTTCGCCAAGCGCCTCGTCGAAGAGACCGACCACGGCCCCCGCGGCTGCAAGCCCTTCAAGGAAGCCATCCGCCTCGCCCCGGATGCCGGCGCCATCCACGCCGCCCTTGACGCCTTCCTCGCCGGCCACCTCCGCTCGGGCGCTGGCGAGGTCGACGAGGTCACCGCGTGACCGCCGAGGTCCCGAGCCTCACGATCCGCCTCCACAAGCCCCCGGACCCCTCGCGTTCTGGCGGGTTCGAGATCATCCGCGCCGACGGGTCCACGGAGTACCAACCCTCGCCCCCGGCGGCGAACTTCATGGTCCACGACCTCGCCCATTACGCTGTCGAGACCGTCCTCGGCCGCACCGACTCGTTCCTTGCGCTCCTCGCCCGCGACCCCCCCCTCGGCCGCATCCGCGACACCGCGAGCGTCTGG
>JAEYVB010000136.1 GCA_023429345.1 Planctomycetota bacterium | reverse complement strand
GCCCCCGACCGCTCGAGCGCCGAGAGCAGTTCATCCGCCGTGCCGAACTCCCCTGCGCTCGCCGGATGCTCCGTGGGCTGCGCCGGCGCGGACCCGACCTGTGCAAGACACGCCAGGGCCGGCGAAGGCCCCAGCTGCGCGGGGCACACCCCAACCCAAGTCCCCGCCACCGTCATCAGCGCAACCCAATGGTTCATCTCAGCCCTTTTCTGTCTCAGCAGCCCGGGTCCGAATCGCCGACGAAGGTTAGACGAACGCCGCCGGTCCCCGGTTCCGACCACCCCTGAAGTGAGCGCACCGCCAGAAAGGATCAATCGGCGATAACCGGGGGATCGCCCCCACCGCCCCGCCGACCCGCCAGGAAATCGCGCAAAACCGCCGCGGCCGCCAAGGCATCCCGACGGTTCTTCTTGTCCTTGTGCGTCATGCCCGACTGCGCCATGGACCAATCCGCCGAGACGCTCGTCAGCCGCTCGTCCTGAAAGTGAACCCTCCGCCCGCTCTCCGCCTCCACACGCGCCCCAAACGCCCTTACCGCGCGTGCCCGGGGCCCCTCCGTCCCGTCCATGTTCATCGGGAGGCCCACGACCAGCTCCCCGGGCGGGCTGTATCGGCCCTCCGTCGGCCGCGGCCCGATGTGCTCCTCGACCGCCTTGAGGATTGCCCGCAGGAGGTCGTTGCCGCCGTTGGTCGCGATCGGCACGTGCAGAACACCGGCGGGCGAGACGAGCTCGGTGACGGTGTCCCCCACGGCCAGGCCGGTCCGCTTGTCGCCGAGATCAATGGCCACGATTCGCACGTCCCAGAGGGTATCGCGGGCAGTATCGCAGCCGGGCCCAAAGTGCCCTCAAATCGAGGCTTCCAGCGGCCCCCGAACGACCCCGGCTGGAGAGGAAATTTGCCCGCCGCGAGCCTATACTTTTAAGTATCCGTGTGGGCCGGAAAACCGGCGGTTTTTCCGAGGCTTTTGCCGAATTTCTTGCGACCCAGCGGCGGCCCCGAAACCGGGCCCCACCCCACCGCAGAAACCGCCACGATCCAAGCAGGACACTCGATGCCCAACAGCGCCAAAACCACCCCGGTGACGCCCGCCGAACTCGATATCCAGGAAGCAACCCCGAACCCCGCGATGCAGGCCCCGGCCAGGGTCAACGGCGACTATTCCGCCGATCAGATCAAGGTGCTCGAGGGCCTCGATGCCGTCCGGAAACGCCCCGGGATGTACATTGGCGGCACGGGCATTAATGCCCTGCACCACCTCGTCTACGAGGTCGTCGACAACTCCATCGACGAGGCGATGGCCGGCCACGCCGCCACCGTCCTGGTCACGATCCATGCCGACGGCTCCTGCTCCGTAGTGGACGATGGCCGCGGCATCCCGATCGACCCAATCAAGGACGACAATCCGGCGATCAGCGGCCGTCCCGCGATCGAGATCGTGCTGACCACGCTCCACGCCGGCGGCAAGTTCGGGGAGGAGAACTCGGCGTACAAGGTGTCGGGCGGCCTGCACGGCGTCGGCGTCTCCTGCGTTAACGCCCTCTCCGAGTGGATGGAGGCGGAGATTTACCGGAGCGGCAAGGTCTACAACATCGAGTTCCAGCGCGGTCGCGTGCGCAGCCCGCTGAACATCGTCGGCGATATCCCCGCGGGCAGTTCCCGCAAGACCGGCACGCGCGTCGCCTTCATGCCCGACGCAACGATCTTCCCGGACACCACGTTCAACTTCCAGACGCTCGCCACCCGGCTGCGCGAGCTGGCCTACCTGAACCCCGGCGTCACGATCAAACTGACCGACGAACGTGTCGGCCCCGACGGCAAGATCCGCTCCGAAACGTACAAGGCCGAGAACGGGCTGGTGGAATACGTCGAGCACCTGATGCACGGCAAGAACGCCGTCTCCTCCCCTGTGTACGTCCGCCGGGAGAACCCCGAGGCCAGCCTGGTCTGCGAGGTCTCGCTCCAGTACCACGACGGGTACAACGAGACCCTTTTCACGTTCGCCAACAACATCAACAACGTCGACGGCGGGACGCACGGCCAGGGGTTCAAGGTCGCGCTTACCCGCACCATCAACGCCTACGCCCGCAAGGCCGGCATCATCAAGGACAAGGACCCGGTCCCCACCGGCGAGGACCTGCGCGAGGGCCTCATCGCCATCGTCAGCGTGAAGCTCCCCAACCCTACCTTCAACAACCAGCCAAAGGAAAAGCTCCTCAACCCGGAGATCGAGGACTTCGTCAGCTCCGCCGTCGGCGAAGCCCTGAAGGACTGGCTGGAGGAGCACCCCGGCGAGGCCAAGCGGCTCTGCATGAAGGGCATCGTCGCCGCCCAGGCCCGCGAGGCCGCCCGCAAGGCGCGCGAGCTCACCCGCCGCAAGACGGCCCTCGATTCCGGCTCCATGCCCCACAAGCTGCGGGACTGCAAAACCAAGGATTTCGACCGCTCAGAGCTCTTCCTGGTCGAGGGTGATTCGGCAGGCGGGTCCGCCACCCAGGGTCGGAACGTCGAGACCCAGGCCATCCTCCCGCTCAAGGGCAAGATCCTCAACGTCGAGAAGGCCCGCATCGACAAGGTGCTCGGCTTCGAGGAGATCCGCACCCTTATCGCCGCCCTCCGCTGCGGCATCGGCGAGGAGTTCGACTACAGCAAGCTCCGCTACGGCAAGATCATCATCATGACCGACGCCGATGTGGACGGCTCCCACATCCGCACGCTCCTGCTCACGTTCTTCTTCCGCCAGATGCCCGAGCTCCTGAAGCGCGGCCGCATCTTCATCGCCCAGCCGCCCCTCTACCAGATCACCCGCGGCAAGCAGTCCCGCTACGTCCTCAACGAGAAAGTGCTCGCCGACACGCTCACCGAGCTCGGCCTCGAGGATTCGCACCTGGTCGTCCGCGACATCACGCAGGTCGACGCGAAGACCGGCCAGGCCAGGGAACTGCGCCGCCTCGAGGGCGCCGATGTCCGCAAGGCCATGCGACTCCTCCGCCGACTCGACGATCTGGTCGAGATCGCCGAACGCCGCGGCACGCTCTTCCACGACCTCCTGGCGCGCCGCCAGGCCGGCAAGCTCCCCTCCCACCGCGTGACCGCCCAGGGCGATGAGCACTTCTTCTTCTCCGAGGCCGAGGCCCTGGAGTTCATCCGCACCCACAACCTCCACCTGCACGACGAGTCCGCCGCCGCCGGGAACGGCCAGCTCGATCACTCCCGCATCGCCACGCTCCGCGAGCTCCACGAGAACCGCGAGCTCGACAAGGTGATCGCGGACCTCCACGCCCTGGGCCTCGAAATCGAGGACTACGGCTTGAAGCAGGAGGAGTCCGTCACCGGCGACAAACTCCCCGCCCGTTTCGCCTGGGTCACCAGCAAGCTCGCCGCCCCCGGCAAGACCGCCGAGATCGTCGCCGAGGAGACCGAGCCTGCCGAATCGGACGAGCAGGCCGCGGCCAAATCCTCCGCGAAAAAGGGCGACCGCGTGGTCGAGGCCCCGAACCTCACCGCCATCCTCACCGCCCTGCACGAGATCGGCCGGCGCGGGATGGAGATCAAGCGCTTCAAGGGGCTGGGTGAGATGGACGCCGAGCAGCTCTGGGACACCACCATGGACCCCTCCCGGCGCGTCCTGGTGCGGGTGAACTGGGACATGGCCAGCGATGCCGACTCGCTCTTCTCCATCCTCATGGGCGAAGAGGTCGAGCCCCGGCGTAAGTTCATCGAGGACCACGCCCTGGAGGTCAAGAACCTCGACGTCTGACCCCGCTCACCGCGTGTTCCGATAACTCGATTTCGGGCCCAAGCCGACCGCCAATCCCTCGCGCCGACCAAACAACGGACGCGTGGAGGTCGATATCCCTGTATCCCAGGTTGGCCCCCCATGCAGAACCGTCCCGGTCAATCCCCGCGCGCCCGATTCAGCCAGGAGGCGGGCCGTCCCAACTCACTGGGCCTCCACCAGCGGGAACTCTCCGACCTGCTCGACCAGCTCGACGGCCCCGACGCCCCGCCCAAGAACGTCAAGCGCGATTTCGTCCGCTGGCCCTTCCGCCGCACAGCCATCCCCGTGCGCCTCATCCACCCCAACGGAATCACCGCCGAGATCTCGGTGGCCTGCCGCAACATTTCCCGCGGCGGGATGGCCTTCCTGCACAGCGCCTACCTGCACGCCGGCACCCGCTGCACCGTCCGGCTCCCCCACCCCACCCGGGGAGAGCTGGTCGTCGACGGTTGGGTGGCACGCTGCGTCCACCGCTCGGGCATGGTCCACGAGATCGGCATCACGTTCGCCGAGCAGGTGGACATCCGCGACCTGCTCCGCCCCGACCCGCTGGCCGACTGCTTCAGCCTCGAGCGCATCGACCCCGACAAGCTCGACGCCGCCGTTCTGTTTGTCGACCCCTCCGAGACCGAGCAGCGCATCGTCCGGCATTTCCTCCGCGGCACGCGGCTCCGCATCACAACCGCGTTCTCCCCCACCGAGGCCGCGCCGCTCCTGATCCAGCCGTGGGACCTCATCATCGCCGACATGAACCTTCCCGAGGGCGGCGGCGCCCGCTTCGTCCGCTTCCTGCGCGAGCGCGGGCACACGTGCCCGGTGGTCGTCACCAGCGGCGATCACTCCCCCGCCGGCCGCCGCGCACTGGACCAGGTCGAGGCCGACGCCTTCCTCTCCAAGCCGCTCGTTCAGTCCACGCTCCTCCGCGCCATCGCCGAGTTCCTGATCGCCAACCGCCACACCATGAGCGCCGCGGTCAGCACCCTGCCGCCGGAGCACCCCGAGTACCAGGCGGTCGGCGGCTTCGCCGTCACGCTCCGCCACGCGGCCAAGAAACTCGAAGACACCGTCCGCCGCGACGATGCCGTGACCTGCCGCCTCCTCTGCCAGCAGCTCTCGGCCAGCGCCGGCCCCATGGGCTTCGACGCCATCGCCAAGCTCGCCGCCGAGTCCGCGACCAGCCTGCAGCGCACCATGAGCATCGCTACCAGCATCAAGCCGGTCCGGGCCCTCATCGCCGCGTGCGAACGGGCCAGGGCCCGCAAGGCCGCGTGACCGCCCGAGCCGGGTCAGGGCACCAAGCAAAAAGCACAGGGCACGAACCCGGAGAGCGTCGCCGACGCTCCCTCCGGATTGATGCTCTGTGCTATCGAAGGG
>JAEYVB010000112.1 GCA_023429345.1 Planctomycetota bacterium | reverse complement strand
GGCTTCGGGCATCTGGGGTTCGAACGTGCGGTCGGCTTTCCAGAGGTGTTCGAGGTCGCCGGTGGTTCCCCAGACGCCGGTGGCGAGGCCGCCCATGAAGGCGGCGCCGAGGGCGGTGGTCTCGATGTTCTGGGGGCGGGTGACGGGGGTCTGGAGGAGGTCGGCCTGGAACTGGAGCAGCGCGGTGTTTGCGGCGGCGCCGCCGTCGACGCGGAGCTCGGGAGGGGCTTTTCCGGAATCCGCGGCGAGGGCTTCGACGAGGTCGGCGACCTGGTGGCCGATGGATTCGAGGGCGGCGCGGGCGATGTGGGCGGCGGTGGTGTCGCGGGTGAGGCCGATGATGAGGCCGCGGGCGTAGGGGTCCCACCAGGGAGCGCCGAGGCCGACGAAGGCGGGGACGAAGGAGACGCCCCCACTGTCGGGGACGGTGTTGGCGAGGGGTTCGACTTCGGCGGAGGATCTGATGATGCCGAGACTGTCGCGGAGCCACTGGACGACCGCGCCGGCGATGAAGGCTGAGCCCTCCAGCGCGTAGTGCAACCGGCCGTTCTCGCGGCGCGCGATGGTGGTGATGAGGCGGTGCTGGGAGAGGGTGGGGGCCGTGCCGATCGATTCAAGGACGAAGGCGCCGGTGCCGTAGGTGCACTTGGCTTTGCCGGGGGCGATGCAGAGCTGGCCGAAGAGCGCGGCCTGCTGGTCGCCGGCGAGGCCGGCGATGGGTGTGCCATCCAGCGGTGAGCCGCAGGAGACCTCGCCGACGACTTCCTGTGTGCCGACGACCTGCGGGAGGATCTCGCGCGGGATGTTGAGGAGGCGGAGGAGTTCGGCATCCCAATCGCCGGTGCGGAGATTGAGGAGCATGGTGCGGGAGGCGTTGCTCGCGTCGGTGATGTGGAGGCGGCCGGCGGTGAGCTTGAAGATGAGCCAGGACTCGACGGTGCCGGCGGCGAGCTGGCCCTTGCTGGCGCGGCCGCGGGCGCCGGGGGTGTGGTCGAGGAGCCAGGCGAGCTTGGTGGCCGAGAAGTAGGGGTCGATGAGGAGGCCGGTGCGCTCGCGGATGAGGTCTTCGTGGCCGGCAGCGCGGAGGTTGTCGCACTCGGGGGCGGTGCGGCGGTCCTGCCAGACGATTGCCGGGGCGAGGGGCTCGCCGGTGGCGCGGTCCCAGAGGATGGTGGTTTCGCGCTGGTTGGTGATGGAGAGGGCGGCGAGATCGGGAGCGGAACCACGGGCCGGCCCGGAGCGGCTGACCCGTGCCACGCATTCTTCCGCGGTGGCGAGCTGGTGCTGCCAGATCTGGCTTGGGTCGCACTCGACCCAGCCGGGGCGGGGGTAGGAGAGGGCAAGGGGGCGCTGGGCGGTGTGGAGGGGGCGGGCGCTCTCGTCGAAGAGGATGGCGCGGGCCGAGGTGGTGCCTTCGTCGAGGGCGAGGATGCGGGGCATGGGGCCCTCCCGAGGGGGAGGTTACCCGGATCGGCGATCGGAGGGGCGTGTTCGAGCAGGCGGAGGAGGAGGGCGGCGGTGCGGCGGAGCTGGATGGGGTCGCTTGTGGCGCTGAGCTGGCCGCGGAGGTCCTGAAGGCGGCGGAAATGGCGGGCGTGGGCGAGTTCGCGGAGGAGAAGGGCCCGGAGGTCGGGCGTTAGGGCGCGTATCGCCGACGGCCAGTCGCGGTTTGATGTGGCGGGGTCGGGAGACATCGCCCGTAAAGATAACGTTTGGTATTTGGGCGGTCAAGCATGGAGGGGTAGTGACCAGCAGAGTGGTGCACTGTGGTGGTCAAAGTGACTTTGGAGGGGCGGGGAGCTACCACGGGCCACCAGGGCATCCACTGCGCGTCCTTTCGCCTGCTGAGGTTCGGCGCGGGGGGGCTGGGGGTGGAAATGAAGGGGACAGCGGCCCCGCTCTTAGAATGCCGCCATGTCGTCGCTGCGTGCCTTTGCGGGAAGCCGACGAGCATTGGCTGTCGCTTGTGGTCACAGTGATGGCACCATCGAGATCATCAAGCCGGGCACGCCCGATTCGATCCGACTGCACGGCACCGGTTTCGACGACGGGTGGCGTCGACTCGACATTTCGGCCGACGCTGAGATGGTGGCCTTAGCCCATTACTACGGAGGCGTCGAGCTCTGGTCGATCAACCGTCGGTGCCGCGTGATGTCCGCGAAGGGACTTGGCGGTGCGCAAGCGATCGAGTTCATCGGCGACACCTCGGACATGCTCGTGGAATCGGAACGCAAGGGGACGGTTCGCCTCTCGGCGGAAGGCGCTGAACTGAAATGCATCCCGGGCTTTCGTTTCGGGGCCATCTCTCGGGATGGCGAGCTTTGCTTCGGAAGAGGCCGCCAATCCCTTTCGCTCATCGAGTTGCGGGGGCATCAAGTCGTCGCCGAATGGGACGCCAAGAGCTTCGGGATCATCACGGCGTGTTTTGCAGGACGCTCCGTCGTCGTGGCGGAAGCGCTCGGTTGGTTGAGGCTGCTCCACCGTGATGGAACCGAACGGGTCGTCGATCACGGCGGAGAGCGTTGGGCAGTCATTCATTCGCTCTCGCCGGTGGCAGCTACTCGGGCCGTGGTGGGTTGGGGGCTGCTGCCGGGGGATTCAATCGGGCCGGCCGCGGAACTGTTTCGGATTGATCTCAACTCTGGTGACGTCGAAACATTGCTGCGCCGGGAACCGCAGTTTGCCTGCGCCATCGGGGACGGCAGCCAGTGGATGTTCGCCGATGGCGAGCGAGTCGTTGTCGCATGAATGCTCGACAACGACCAAGT
>JAEYVB010000103.1 GCA_023429345.1 Planctomycetota bacterium | reverse complement strand
GGGGCTGGGGGGGGTGCGGGGGGGGGGGGGGCTTGTGGGGGGGGGGGGGCGGGGCCTGGGGGTGCTGACCAAGGGGACGGCGTACGTGTTTGCGCTCCCTATCTGCGTGCTGCTGGCGGTCGGGATGCTGCGGGCCGCGGGGGGCTGGCGGCGGGGGATGGTGCTGGGGGCGTTGCTCGGCGCGACAGCGGTTGCGGTGAACGCGGGGCACTTTGCGCGGAACTACGCCGCGTTCGGGTCGCCGATCTCGCTGAGCGCTGAGCGCGGCGGCTTCAGCCTGGCGATGGAGGACCGGTCGCCCTCGGCGCTGGCCTCGAACATCGTGCGGAACCTGGCGATCCACACGGGGACGCCGTGGGAGCCGGTGAACGCGGGACAGACGCGGGCGATCGGGGCGATGCACGGGGCGGTGGGGCAGGCCCCCAGCGACGCGAGGACGACGATCCGCGATCAGGCCTTCGAGGTTCGGAACACGTGGTGGCACGACGGGAACAGCCCCGCGCCGGGGCACCTGATGCTCGGCGCGCTGGTGCTGGGCGCGGCGATCTTCCGGCGGCGGGTGCTGCACGGGCTGCGGGCGCCGGCGAGCGCGGGGGTCCCGCTGCTGGGGATGCTGCTGTTCTGCATCGTCTTGAAGTGGCAGCCGTGGCACGCGCGGCTGCACATCCCGGGGCTGATGCTGCTGGCGCCGGCGGGGGCGGCGGTGGTGTTGGCGCTGCCGTGGGCGTGGGCAAGGGCGCTGGTGATCGGGCTCGTGCTGCTGCCGGTGTGGCCGGCGCTCGCGGTGAACGAGGCCAAGCCGCTCATCGGGGAGCGGTCCGTGTGGCGGGCGGATGAGGAGTCGCTGCGGCGGCGGTTCCGCGGGGATATCGGGGGTGCTGTGGATGCGGCCGCGGTGGAGGTGGGGAGGCTGCGGCCGCGGCGGGTGGGGCTGTACCTGGTGATGATGCCGCAGGAGTACACGCTGCTGCGGGCGGTGCGGGGGTCGGTGGAACCGGCCCCGGAGTTCGAGTGGATGCGCGGGGACTATGGGCGGGGGGATTTCGGGCCCGTGCGCTCGAGCCCCGCGCCGGATGTGGTGTTGGCGTGGAACACGGAGGGCGCGCCGGCGGAGCTGCGCTGGCACACGGGGGATGTGTACCGCGCGGGCTGGCAGCACGGGGCGCTGACGATGTACCGGCCGGCGGAGGAGCTGGCGGAAATCGGCGCGGCGTTCGTGGGTTGGGAGGAAGCGGAGGGACTGCACGCGGCGCAGGGGCCGTTCCCGGAGCTGGGGCTGCCGGTGGTGCGATGGGGCGTGGGAGAGCGGACGCGGCTGCGCGTGGAGTCGGCGGGCGGGCCGGCGGTGCTCGAGCTCGGGGCGCGGACGAACGCGGCGGGGCAGGTGATCCGGGTCGAGGTGAACGGCGTAGTGGTGGGGCGGGCGGCCGTGCCGCGGGGGCGGGAGTTCACCGGGGCGCGGTTCGGGGTGGAGCTGCGGGCGGGGGAGAACCGGGTGGAGGTCGTGTACTCGGCACGCGAGGAGGGCGAAGCGCCAGCGGGCCGCGCGGTGCTGTACCGGACGCTCCGGGTTGTGCCGGGCGGCCGGCCCTAGCCGGCGACGGTTCCGGGTGGAGGGGCAAGGGGCGGGGCGGGGGCGGGGCGGGGGCGGGGCGGGCGCGGGCCGGGCGTGCTACGCTCGACGGGTCATGTCCACCGAGGCCGGCGAGAACAACGTGAGCGGCTACCGGACGCTGAGCGTCCTGATGCCCGTGTACAACGAGGCGCGGACGCTGAGGCGGATCGTGAAGGCGGTGCTCTCGTCGCGAGTGGGCCTGGAGATCGAGCTGGTGTGCGTGGACGACGCCAGCATGGACTCCACGCCGGAGATCCTGAAGGAGCTGGCGGCGCAGGACCCGCGCATCAGGGTGGTGACGCACCCGGTGAACCGCGGCAAGGGGGCCGCGATCCGGACGGCGATCGCGCACATGACGGGGGACATCGCGATCGTGCAGGATGCGGACCTCGAGTACGACCCGCGCGAGTTCCCGCTGGTGCTGGGGCCGATCCTGGAGGGGAAGGCGGACGCGGTCTTCGGCTCCCGGTTCACGGCGAGCCCGCAGCGGAAGGTGCTGCTCTACTGGCACAGCGTGGCCAACAAGCTCCTGACGTGGACGACCAACGTCCTGAACGACATCAACATCACGGACATGGAGACGTGCTACAAGGCGGTGCGGGCGGATGTGCTGAGGCAGATCCCGCTCAAGAGCGAGCGGTTCGGGATCGAGCCCGAGCTGACGACGCGGCTGGCGCAGTGGAACCTGCGGATCTACGAGGTGCCGATCAGCTACCACGGCCGGACGCTGGCGGAGGGGAAGAAGATCGGCTGGAAGGACGCGGTGAGCGCGGCGTGGTGCCTGGTGAAGTACCGTTTCTTCGACCGGCGCTTCACCACCAACGAGGGGTACTACATCCTCCAGAGCGTGCGGCGGGCGTCGGGGTTCAACCGCTGGATGCTGTCGCAGTTCGGGCGGTACATCGGCGACCGCGTGTACGAGGCGGGGTGCGGGATCGGGAACTTCACGGAGCTCTTGCTCGCGAAGGAGCGGCTGGTGTGCGTCGATTACGACGCCTTCTACGTGGAGATGATCGCGCGGCGGTTCGGGCACCTCGAGAACGTGCGGACGCTGAAGATCGATCTCTCGCGACCGGGGGAATCGGGGCTGGAGCGGGAGCGTCTGGACACGGTGATCTCGCTGAACGTCGTCGAGCACATCGAGGACGATGCGGGCGCGCTGAAGCATTTCTACGACATCCTGGAGCCGGGCGGGCACGCGATCGTGCTGGTGCCAGCGCACCCGTGGCTCTTCAGCAAGTGCGACGAGGCGCTGGGGCACTACCGGCGGTACACCGACGAGGAGGTCCGGGCCAAGCTGGCCGCGGCCGGGTTCGACGTGGTCTCGGTGCGGCAGTTCAACCGGCTGGGCGTCTTCGGGTGGTGGCTGAACGGGAAGCTGGGGCGCAAGGACCTGTCGCCGACTCAGATGCGGGTGTACGAGATGCTGCTGCCGCTGGCGAAGCTGATGGACCGGATCGGCGTGGGGCCGGGGCTGAGCGTGATCGGGGTCGGGCGCAAGCCGACGAGCGTCGGCGCGGCGACGAACGAGCGGGTCGCGGCCGGCTCCGGCGCGGCGTAGTTCAGCGCGGTTGCAGGACCGATGCGCCGCACTCGGGGCACAGCCCGAAGCCGGGTTGGCCGGGGGCGGGGCCCGTGGTGAGGTCGTAGTCGCAGTGGATGCAGCGGCCGCGGCGGGCGGGGCGGAGGAGCAGCACGGCGGCGAGGGTGGGGAGGGCGGCGGCCGCGCCGGTGGTGACGCTGTCGGGGGCGTAGCGGTCGACCCAGGGGAGTGCCATGGCGGCGAAGACCGCGCCGGCGATGGCGACGGCGGCGCCGAGGGCGGGGCGGGCGACCGGGAAGCGGAGGCGGCTGTCGAGCAGGCGCGGGCGGCGGATGAGGGTTGCGAGCTCGGCGGCGGCCCATGCGGAGAGGACGGGGATGAGGAAGATGTTGAGCGCGATGAGGCGGGGGCCGGTGCTGCCGGTGCCGTCGGGGATGGTCGTCTGCGCGATGCTCACGCCGGCGAGGGCGGCGTAGACGAGGGCGAGGGCGGCGAGGAAGAGACGCACGTCAGTTGCCTCCGGGTTGCGGCGCGGGGATGCAGACCTCGCCGAAGGCCATCATGCCGGGAGAGATCTGCGGGGGCGAGGGGCGGAGCCACTCGCGGATGGTGAGGTAGGGCTCCAGCTCGCCTACACGCGGGGACCACCAGCCGCGTTTGGCGCCCATGGTGATGCCGCCGGTGATGAGCAGGGCGATGGCCGCGGCGATCCGGGCGGCGGCGAGCGCGACACTTCGGCGCACGGCGCGGAGGCCGACGGGGCAGTCGCGGGTGAGGATGGTGCCATCGGCGCGCCGGTGGAAGCCCCCGCAGAGGCGGCCCTCGTGGGTCCGGATGAGGTGCTCGGCCTCGGCGCGGGAGAGTGCGGAGAGGTTGTAGACGTTGAGGTCGCAGTGCTTGCAGTGACGCACGCGGTCATCGCCCTGCATGTCGTCCCAGCGGACGGGGCATGGGGAGGCGATGCGGACATCCTCGAGCGTGGGCAGGGAAACTGTGCGCTGCATGGGGCGGTCCTCCGTCTCCAGTGTGGAACGCGGGAGGCCGGCGGAAGTTCCTCACGGTCTGGGTGTTACAGAACCGTTGCGCGGGGGCGCGGTGAGGGCGGACGGGGGCCCGCCGGGCCCGGTAACGGCGGTGCGGAAGCGGGCGGCCCAGCGTTCGCGAACGGGGCGCGTGTCCCAGACGCGTACGGTGGCATCGCCCGACCCGCTGACGAGGCGGGTTCCGTCGGGGGAGAAGGCGAGGGAGTAGATGTAAGCCTCGTGGCCGCGGAGTCGCGTGAGTTCCTCGCCGCTGCGCGCATCCCAGATGATGATGGTGGTGTCGTCGGACCCGGTGGCGAGGACTTCGCCGTCGGGCGAGAACGCGGCGGCGTAGACGGCGTCGGAATGGCCGAGGAGGGTGGCGGCGCAGCGGGCGGCGTCGAGGTCCCAGAGCTGCGCGGTGCCGTCGGCCGAGGCGCTGGCCAGGAGCGGGAGATGGGGATGCATGGCGAGGTCAGTGATCCGGGAGCGGTCGCCGTGGTTGTCGGAGCCGGGCACCACCGTTCCGGTCTCCTCGCCGGTGGTGGCGTCGAGGCGTGCGATGCGCCCGTTGACCTGCCCTACGAATAGCGTGCGGCCGTCGGGGGTGACGGCCAGCGCCCGCGGCTCGCCGACCATGAGTCGCCGGCGCGCCGGCGGGGATGCGGAGAGGTCGAACTCGTCGACGCCGTGGTGGTCCCAGGCGACCCACAGCTTCGTGCCGTCGGGGCTGAAGAGCGTCTTGCACACGCCGCCGCGCCCGTCGCCCACCTCCCGGATGAGCTCGTGGGTCTCGGCATCCCAGAGGCACGCGACGGAGCGGGACCACCCCCCGATCTTGTGGCCGGTGGCGAACATCGCGCCGTCGGGGGAGACGGCGAGCGCGGTGATGTAGCCGCGCTCTTCGCCGGCGTCCCGGGCCTCGATGGGCCGTCCGCCGGCGGCGTCCCATGCGCGGAACGAGCGGTCCCAGGCGCCCGACAGGATCCGCGAGCCGTCGGGCGTGAAGGCGACGGCGTAGACGTAGCTGCTGTGCCCGCGCAGGATGCTGACTGTTTCGAGGGGATCTGGTCGCCAGAGGCGGGCGGTTCCATCCTCGGCGACCGAAAGCAGCGGCCCGCCGCTCCCGGCGAACTGGAGCGAGCGGATGAGCCTTTCGTGGCCGGAGAGCGTCGGACCCGGGGCCCCGGATTCGACATCCCAGAGCTTCACCACGTTGGAGCCCGCGGTGGCGAGCGTGTGTCCGGCCGGGTCGAACGCGAGTGCGGTGATCTCGCCCGCGTGCCCGCCCATGGATCGCAGGAGTGCGCCGGTGTCCCGGTCCCAGATCCGCACGGTCCGGTCCTCGCCGCCGGTGGCCAGCCGGGAGGCATCGGCGGACCAGGCGAAGCGGAGCCAGCCCACCTCGTTCTCGGCCAGTTCTCGCTGCGTCAGGTCGCGGGCATCGCTCACGCGCACCGTCGAGAAGCCGGAGGCGAGCCACCGACCGTCGCCGCTGAGCGCGAGGCCCGTGATGCCCTCGGAGTCGCGGACGCGCAGCGCCCGCCACGCGTCCGCGGCGCGCCACGCCCAGAGTTCGTCGGCGGGCGCTGCGCGGGGGACGCGCCGGAGGCCCGCGAACACCGCGTCGGCGCTGGCCGACACCGCGACGAGCCCGCCCCAGGCGTCCAGGCCCCCCAGGGTGCGGACGAGGCTGCCCGTGGATGAATCGAAAAGCCCCAGGCCGCGCCGACCCGGCCCGTAGATGGCCGCGATGTGCGTGCCGTCCTCGGTGATTGCGGCGACCCAGACCGGCCCCTCGTCGAGCGTCGCGACACGCGGCAAACGGCCCTCGTGGGCCCACGGCGAGCCCCGGAGGACCGCGCCGCTCTGCGTCACGAGCAGGACCTCGATGCCGGCGGGGTCCAGCCAGGCGCCCGCGATACGTTCGCCGGGGCTGAGCATGGCCGTGCTCTGGTCGAGGCAGGCGTGCCAGTAGCGCCAGGCCCAGCCGCGCGAGCGTTCGTCGGTGCTCTCCAGGAACTTCCGCGCGGTGATCGAATCGCCGCTGTCGATCGCGGCGGCGCTCGCGGCCAGCGTGGCCCGGCGGGCCTGCCGGGAGGCCGCGGCCGCGGCGGCATCGGCGCGGCGTTGCTCGCTCTCGGCGATGGTCCGGGCCCTCATGGCCACGCCCGCCTGCCAGGTCGAGACGACGGTGGCCCCGGCCATGGCGGCGAGGACCAGCGCGGCCGCGGCGACGGCGGGGCGGTGCCGGCGCGCGAACTTCCGGAGCATGTAGAGGGCGGAGGCGGGGCGGGCGACGATGGGCTCGTGGCGGAGGAACCGGCGGATATCGGCGGCGAAATCGGCGGCGGACTGGTAGCGCTGGAGCGGGTCCTTCTGCAGGGCCTTGGCGACGATGGTCTCGATGTCGCCGCGGAGGGAGCGGTCGTGCGAGCCTAGGCGCGGGGGCTCGACATCGCGGATGGCGGCGACGGCGGCGGCGAGCGGGCGGCCGCCGAGCTCGTAGGGGAGGCGGTGCGCGAGGAGCTCGTAGGCGATGACGCCGATGGAGTAGATGTCGGAGCGGACATCCATGGCGCCCGGGTCCCCGGTGGCCTGCTCCGGGCTCATGTAGGGCAGGGTGCCGATGAGCTGGCCGGCGTGGGTGTGGAGCGTGGTCTCGGCGGGCTGCGCGTCGATGGCGCGGGCGATGCCGAAATCGAGCACCTTCACCTGGAGGTGGGCGGCGAAGGTCTCGTCGCGGGAGGTGTCGGAGGTGGGCGCATCCTCGACGAGGATGTTGCCGGGCTTGAGGTCCCGGTGGATGACGCCCTTCTGGTGGGCGTGGTGAACGGCGTCGCAGACCTGCCCGACGAGCGCCAGCCGCTCGGCAGCCCCCAGCCGCCGCTCGCGCGCCGACTCCAGCAGCGGCCGGCCCTCGACGAGCTCCATGGCGAAGTAGGGGACCTGCTCGCCGGCGAGCTCCATCGTCCCGGCCTCGTAGATCTGCGCGATGCCGGGGTGGCGGAGCTGGCCGAGGATGCGGATCTCGTGGCGGAAGCGCGAGCGCAGGCGGGCGGAGAAGAACCCGGGCCGGACGAGCTTGAGGGCGACGCGACGGCTGGGCACATCCTGCTGCGCCTCGTAGACGACGCCCATGCCGCCCTCGCCCAGCAGGCGGACAATCCGGAAGGTCCCGAGGCGGTCGCCCACGCCCAGCGGCGGGGTGCTGGCCACCGGCGGCGCCTCGAGGAACTCCGGGTCGCCCTCCTCGGCGGTGATCAGGCGCCGGATGTGAGCCTCGAGCGCCTCATCGCCGCCGCACTGCGCAGTGAGGAAGCGCGTGCGCTCCCCGCGGGGCAGGCCGCTGGCGGCCAGGAAGAGCGTCTTGGCCCGGTGGTAGGTGTCAGGGCTTGTCATCACCGGCCTCGCGGAGCTCATCTCTCAGCCAGGCCCGCGCCATCCGCCAGTCGTCCCGCACGGTGCTGGCGGAGACGCCCAGCACCTCCGCCACATCGGCCTCGCGCAGGCCGCCGAAGAACTTGAGCTCGACGATCCGGGCGGCGCGGGGGTCGAGCGAGGCGAGCTTGGCGAGGGCCTCGTCGAGGGCTAGGAGGTCGACCCCCGAGCCCGCGCCGTCCCAGGCGGGGGCGCCGTCGTCGGTGGCCAGGACCAGCCGCTGCCGGTCGCCGCCGCGCTTCAGCGTGCCGCGGCGGCGTGCGTCATCGACCAGCACCCGCCGGATCATCTCGGCGCCGACGGCGAAAAAGTGCGTCCGCCCCTGCCAGTCCACGCGCGACTGATCCACCAGGCGCAGGTAGGCCTCGTGGACGAGGGCGGTGGCCTCCAGGGTCCGCGGCCCATCCTCGCGGACGACCATGGCGCGGGCGTAGCGGCGGAGGTTGTCGTAGACCAGGCCCGCGAGCTCCGGGGCGCGCCGGCGATCACCGGCGCCGAGCTCGCCGACGATCCGCGTCGCGTGGTCCTGGACCGTTTCGGACATGGGGGGCCGCTTTGCCGACAAATTTTCGAAAGGTGCCTGTGGGTCGGTCGCCCCATTCTCGCGTTTCAGGGGCAGCAACGCAACCCCAAACGGGCCTCATCAGCGGCCAGGAGATCAGTATGCTCAACCGAAAGTCCCGTAACGCCCTTGTCCATGCGGCTTTCGCGGGGCTCGCGCTCCCCGCGACCGCGGTGGCGCAGTGCCCGCCGGCGGTCCCCCAGAGCGTGAGCGCAAGCGACGGGACCTACTGCAACGGCGTGTTCATCGACTGGACGAACGTGAGCGGCGCCAGCCTCTACTACGTGTACCGGAACACGTCAAACAACTACGCCAACTCGTCGCTCGCCGGCACCTCGGTGGGCAGCGAGATGACGGACATCACGGCGTCGGTCGGGCAGACGTACTACTACTGGGTGGTTGCGCAGCGGGCGCTCTGCCTCCCGGGGAGCAACAGCAGCAATCCGTCGTCTGTTACGACTGGATACCGCGGCGGCGGCCCGGAGAACCCGGTGAATGTCTTCGCGGCGGACGGGACCTTCTGCGGGGGCGTCCGGGTGACCTGGACGCAGTCGGAGCCGCAGGGGCGGCCGGTGCACGCGTTCCGGATCTTCAGGAACACCATCAACCTCTACGCGACCTCGGACGAGGTGGGGGTTGTGGGCGGCGACTCGCGCTGGTTCTTCGACCCGACCGCTGATCCGGGGACGACCTACTACTACTGGGTGCGGGCCGAGAACCAGTGCGGAACCAACGCAAGCAGCGGCGACAGCGGGTACCGGAGCACGATCGCCGGCCCGTACAACGATGTGTGCGATCACGCCTTCGCGGTCACACCCGGCAGCTCGTATGTAGGCAGCACCATCTGCGCGGGATCGGAGGGGCCTGAGG
>JAEYVB010000444.1 GCA_023429345.1 Planctomycetota bacterium | reverse complement strand
GATCTCCCCGTTCTGCTCCTCGTACTGACGGACCGCCTGCCCCAGGCTGATCGCCAGGCGCTTGGCCGCCTGCCAGTTCATGATCACACGGCTCCCAACCCCGAACACCAGCACCGGCTGGCCGTCCGGCGTCGGCATCGGCATGTTCATCCCGAAATCCATCACCAGCTCGTCCGGCATCGTGCTCGTCCGGATCGTGTTCGCGTACGTCGTCGCCATCTTGCTCTCGTCGATACGGAGCTGGATCTGCTGCTGCTGGCCGCCGGTGGGGGTCTGAGACATGGGAGCCTTTCCGTGAAACCTCGAAGGGGTTGGTGCGTGTTGGGCTGGCGACCCGCGGCCGCCGCCGCCCCGCAGGGACCCGGAGGCCCCTGGGGGGCCAACTCTACGCCCGGCCCCGGAGCGGGTCCAAAGCCGAAACACAGGGCAGGGCCTCCCGGTACGCTCAGAGCATGAGGCGGTTCCTGGGCATCGCGCTCGTTGCCGGCCTGCTCCTCGCCATCGCCATGGCACAGGCCGGCGCTTTCACCCAGCGCCTCACCCGCGCCGAGTTCAGAAACGACGCCGCCCCGCCCGCCTTCGTCCCATCAGGCTGGACCATGCGCACATGGCTCGACCGCCGCGGCCCCGGCATCCGCTACCACCTGGTCAGCGAGTCCGTCTGGATGGGCTCCCGCCTCGGCATGAGCGAGAGCACCGCGCCCAACCGCACGCTCATCGTGGTCGAGTGCGGCTGGCCCCTCCCCGCGATGCGGTGGCGAGAGGCCTACCACGCCGCGCACCTTTCAAAGGTCGCGCGGGGGATTGCGATCCCCGGCCCCGGCCTCGAACGCAGGCTCCCCCTTGAGCCGCTCTGGGGCGGGCTCGCCGCAGACACCCTGATCCTCGGCGCTGCGGCCTGGGCGTTCACGGCCGGGCCCTGCGCCCTGCGTCGATACCGCCGCCGCATCCGCGGCCAATGCACAAGCTGTGGTTACCTGCTCGGTGATCTTGCCCGCTGCCCCGAGTGCGGCGGCGCAGCTCCGCGAACGAGAAATGCCGGAGACAGGAATCGAACCTGCACGGGGGTATCAGCCCCGGCGGATTTTGAATCCGCTGCGTCTGCCAGTTCCGCCACTCCGGCCGGTGGAAACCAACTTTAGCCACGGGCCGCTACAGCCCCCACGCCTCCCGCGGATTCCCACTGCGCGAGGCGATCCGCCGCAGCACCTCGGCCTCGGAGCCCTCGAGCGAATCGCCCTTGGGCGGCACGATCCGGATGACCGCGTAGAGGTCCCCCTTTCTGCCCTTGTCATCCTCCAGGCCTTGCCCGCGGGCACGGAGCTTCATGCCGCTGGCGGTCCCCGGCGGCACCCGCAGTTCCACCGACCCGTCCAGCGTCGGCACCGACACCGCCGTTCCCAGCGTCGCCTCCGCGATCGTCAGCGGCAGATCCAGGAACAGGTCCAGCCCCTGAGGGCCCGCGCCCGATTCGGTCCTTCGGAAAATCGGGTGGCCGCCGACCTTGATCCGCAGGATCACATCCTGCCCGTCCGCGCCGCCGCGCACCCGCAGCCGCGCGCCATCCTGCGTGCCCTTGGGCACGCGCACCTCGATCGTCCGCGTCCGCCCGTCCTGCTGGATGCGGACCGATTCGGTCCCGCCCCGCGCCGCGGTCATGAACGTGATGTCGAGCTGGTGCTCGATGGGCGCTGGGGTCGGCGCTGGCGACGGCCGCGCCCGCTTGGCCCGCGCCCGTCCAGCCCCGCCCATGCCGCCACCCATGCCGCCCATCCCCCCCATCCCGCCCATATCCGGCCGCTGCCCGCCGAAGAACGCCTCGAACATCGACCCGATGTCCTCGACGTCGAAGTCCGCGCCCGACGCCTGCCCGCCACCCACGTTGCTCCACGAATAGTGCGGCCGCCCGCCCGGCGATGCCCCGCCCGCGCCCGCGAACCCCGGGCCCGAGTGCCCGAACTGGTCGTACGCCTTCCGCTTCTGCTCATCGGCGAGGATGTCGTACGCCTCCTGCACCTCGTTGAACTTCGCCGGGGCGTCCGCCGCCTTGTTCACATCCGGATGGAGCTTCCTCGCCAGATTCCGGTACGCCTTGCGGATCTCGTCCGCCGAGGCCGTCCTGGCCACCCCCAGCACGTCGTAGTAATCCCGCTTGGGCATAACCGCGATTTTATCCGCCGCATCATGAGTCGAAGGCGAACGTTCGGCGTATAGATCCCGGCCGCGGTACTCTCCGCCCCTCGCTCATGCCAAAGGACCCTCAAAAACGCGTCGACCCGCTCGGCGAAACCGTCACCGACGGCCCCGCGGCCGCGGATGCCGAGCGACTGTTCCAGCGCCGCCGCCCCAAGCTCGACGAGCTCCGCACCCCCGAATCCGAGGTCGAGGACCTCCAGCTCGGCCGCGACCTCCTGGATGAGACCGTCTCCGACATCGAGGCCGTGACCCCCTCTGACGAGGATGTGCAACTCGACCGCATCCTCGACCGCCCCCAGCCCGCCTTCGACCCCTCTCTCTACCGCTACGACCCCGAGGCCGGTCGCACCAATGTCTCGGTCAAGGTCAGGGCCGTCACGCAGGCCGTCGGCAACACCCTGAAGACCCCCTTCGGGAAGCTCCTCTACACCATTCCCGTCTTCCTCGCCGGCGTCGCGCTCACCATCGCCGCAATCACCTACCAGACCTGGGCCTGGATCGGCCCCGCGGCCATCGTGATGCCCATCGGGGCCGTCCTCGCCTGGTGGCGATACCAGGCCTGGCTCGGCAGCAAGCGCTACATGTATCGCCTCCTCGAGTCCCTGGGCGAGGATGTCACCGACTTCGACCCGCGTAAGAC
>JAEYVB010000115.1 GCA_023429345.1 Planctomycetota bacterium | reverse complement strand
GCCCTGGGTCGGCGGGTGACGGTCCTGGACGCGGACCTGGGACTGGCGAACGCGGACCTCTTGTGCGGGATTACGCCGACGCGGCGGCTGGACAAGTTCGTGGGGATCTGCGACCAGCATCATCCCGAGCTGGCAAACCGAAAGGCGGCGATCGCGGACCTGGCGGTGGATGCGCCGGGGGGCTTCCGGCTGGTGCCGGGGGCGGCGGGCGTTTCCCGGATGGCGGACCTGGCGCCGCAGGAGCAAGCGCGGCTGCTGGCCGGCGTCGCGGAACTGGAGCGGACGACGGACTTGCTGCTGATCGATACGGCCGCGGGGCTGGGCCGGGATGTGCTGTCGATGATCCGTATCGCCGACCTCCCGCTGATCGTGGCGACGCCGGAGCCGAC
The DNA here is from genome assembly GCA_023429345.1 of Planctomycetota bacterium. GTDB lineage: Bacteria > Planctomycetota > Phycisphaerae > Phycisphaerales > UBA1924 > JAEYVB01. Next base: position 3,977 of record JAEYVB010000115.1, on the reverse strand, counting down.
GTCTATCGCGGACGCGTACGCGCTGATCAAGTGCGTGGTGATGGCGGCCAAGGACCGCGGGGCACACGGTTTGCGGGAGGAGGGGGCGGAGCCGGGATTGATGCTGGTGGTCAATCAGGCGATCGATGCAAAGGAAGCCCGGGCGGTGCACGCGCGGATCGCGGGTGTCAGCCACAAGTTCCTCGGCTTTCCGCTCCCGCTGCTGGGGTGGGTGCCGCGGGATGACCGGGTGCCGGACGCCGTTCGGAAGCGGCGGCCGCTGCTGATCGAGCACCCCCGCGCTGCGGCCTCGCGCGCGGTGCATGGTCTGGCCGCGGGCGCAGACGGGCTGCTCCGGCCGACGGGTCGGCCGTCGCGGAGGGCGGAGGGGTTATCCGACCTGCTCTCGCGGCTCGTTTTGCGCGGCCGCTAGAGGTTTGTTGGGGGGGCGGCGCTCGAGGGCGTGGAAGTTGATGCGTTTTTTCGGGGTCGAACTTGAGCCGTCCCCGGGGAAAGACGATGAAGTCGGGGTCGATGTGAGTGCGCTCGCATTTCCCACACGGACCTGAACGCCTTGAACTTTGGTGTAACTTCCAAGTTGATCTCAACGACGTTCGCTCTGTGCGGTTTCGCGGTGGCGATCCTGGCCGGGCTGTCGGCCGGTAACGATTCGTCCCGCGTGCTGACAACGGCGCTCATCGCCTTGGTGGCCTGCCAGGGCGCCGGGCTGGTGGTCGGGTCGATCGGCGAGCGGATCGTGGGCGAGCACATGCGCAGTTATCGCAGCGCCCATCCGATCGGCGCGGCCGGCGCGGAGAAGGCCGGCGGCAAAACTTCTCCACCGGATCCGCAGAATTCGTGAGCCCCCTCTTGCGTCGGCACATTTTTCGTTATACTGACGCCCGCTGGTAGACCCAGGACGGGTGAACAAGCGACAACGGCCGAGCGACTCCCGCAAGGCCATGCACGCGACGGACGGTCAAGGAGACGACCCAATGTCAGCGACCAGGCAACCCAAGGCGCCGCGCCCGAGCGCACGGCGGGGCACAAGGCTCGACCTTCCACGCACGCGCACCCCGCTCGATGCGCGGCCCATCCAGGACATCTGGAAGGAGTACCAGAAGGTCAAGGAAGAGCCGGTGAAAGCCGAGCCGATCCGCAACTTTCTGATGGAGAAGTACCTCCCGCTCGTGCGCTACAACGCCGAGCGGATCTACACGCGTCTCCCCGACGAGGTGGATATCGAGGACCTCATGTCCGCCGGGCTCTTCGGCCTGATGGACGCGATCGACGCCTTCGAGCTCGACCGTAAGGTAAAGTTCGAGACCTACTGCGCGCCGCGGATCCGCGGGGCCATCCTGGACGAGCTCCGGGCCATGGACTGGGTCCCGCGCCTGGTCCGGCACCGCACGGCGAAGGTCGAGGCGGCGCGGCAGAAGTTCGAGATGCGGCACGGCCGCCAGCCCACGGACCAGGAACTCGCCGATCACCTCCAGCTCGTGGGCGAGGAGTTCGAGAAGGTCAAGCGCGACAGCTCCGCCGTGAGCACCCACAGCATCTCCCGCAAGTTCGCCGCCACCGACGCGGGGCGGGAGCTGACCGAGATCGACGTCGTCCACGACGAGACCGAGTGCAACCCGCTGCGTGAGATGCAGCGCCGCGACCTGAAGGACCTGATCACCAAGGGTCTTTCCCGGGCCGAGCGGCTCATCGTGATCCTCTATTACTACGAGGGGATGACGATGAAGGAGATCGGGGCCACGCTCGATCTCTCCGAGAGCCGTGTGAGCCAGATGCATTCGTCGATCCTGGCCCGCCTCAAGGCCCAGATGCAGACTCGTCCGCGGGAGCTCGAGCCGGTCGAGTGACGCCCGGCGGGCCGCGCCCGGCACGCTTATTCTTGCCGCGTGCAGGACGTGATCGCGGCCATAGCGCTCGGCTCGAACCTCGGCGATCGCCGCGATCGGATCGCGTCGGGGTTGCGTGCGATCGCGGCCCTTCGCGGGGTCTCGCTCATCGCGGCTTCCGAACTCTTCGAAACGGCGCCCGTCGGACCCGTCGCGCAGGAAGCCTTCCTGAACGCCGCGGCCCTGATCCGGACAGGGCTCCCGCCGCGGGACCTGCTCTCGGAGCTCCTGGGGATCGAGCAGGCCCACGGGCGTGACCGGGCCGCGGGGGAGCGGTGGGGGCCGCGGACGCTGGACCTGGACCTCCTGCTCTACGGCGATCTGGTGATCGACGAGCCCGGGCTGACGATCCCGCACCCGCGGCTGCACGAGCGGGCGTTCGTGCTCGATCCGCTCGTACTATTGGCGCCCGATCTGATCGTTCCGACGCTCGGTCGGACCATCCGCGAGCTTCACGCGGATCTTCACCGGCTGCGGAGCGCCCCGGCATGATGCGAACCCTCTCGTTGCTCCTCCTGACCGGCCTCGCGGGGAGCGCTTTCGCCCAGGGGCCCATGGTGCCCTTCCGGCCCCCGGGCCAGGAGCCGGAGCCGATCCCGGTGGCGCTGGCGCTGCAGGACATGGTGGCGGCGTATTCGTCGGGCCCAACGGCGGAGGTCGTGACGGTGAAGGCCACGCTCCGGACGGCCGACCGCAATGAGTCGATGACGCAGTCGTTCGTGGTGCGGCTCAATCCCGATCCGGAGGGCGGGGCGCTGCGGGAGGCGCTGCTGGAGCTCGGGAACCTCCGGGCGTATTTCGGGGATGGGCGTCTGCTCGTCACCTCCACGGCCGCGCCGGAGATGTACTACTCCGCGGAGTACGAGCCGCCGCTGACGGCGGGGACGATCGCCTCGCTCCTGCCCCCGGTGCCGGCGCCGCAGCTCGCTCTCGCCGCCGGCGGGGACCAGCCGATCACCCTCACCCCGTATTCGCCCGGCGTGGTGTTCGCGACCGCTTCGGCCTTCACCCGGGCGCGGCCGCCGTTCATGACGTTGTCGGGCGCGAGCCATTACGGTCCCGTGTCGTTGACGGCGGATGTGCAGACGGGGCGCATCCTGCGGTTCACGTGCGAGACGGCGCGGCCGCAGCCTTCGATCATCGAACTGACGTGCCGCGTGCTGGACCCGGGCGAAACCGAGTCGTGGCGGCCGCGGGTGGATGAGCGAGAGCGGGTCCTATCGCTCGCGGATCTCCGGCCGACGCCTCCTCTGCCGCTGCGGGTGGGGGACCGGGCGCCGGAGATCACGTTGAGCCGGCCGGAGCTGGGCGTGTGGTCGCTGCGGGCGGCGCTCGCGGCAGCGCCCGAGCAGTCGGTGGCCCTGGTTTTCTGGCGGTGGTCGGCGGAACCCGAGCTTGCCCGGTTGGCCGCGCGGGACGCCGCGGCGGGGCTGAAAGCGCTACAGGCCTTGGGTGCCGGGAGCGCCGGCGTTGACCTGCTGGTGGTGCCGGCGGTGGTAATTGAGCTGGGGGAGTACTCGGGGGCAGCGCTCGAGTCGGCGGTCGCGACCTGGGTGGGCGAGCGGCCCGGGTCGGAGCCGGGCGAGGAGCAGCGGCGGCTGCTCTGGTCGAACTCCGCGGCGCGGTCGATAGAGCCCTTCAGCGCCGGTGCGCACGCGGTCGCGGTGGTGGTGGGTCCCGATCGTGTAATACGGGCGATCGTGCCGCTGGATGCCGCGGCGGAGAATGGCCAGGAGCTGGCGAGGACCGTGCGGGAGCTTCTGACTCCGGCTCCCGTTCCCGCTCCTGCACCCGAGCCGGTGGCGCCGTCGCCGACTCCTTTGGCGCCCGACAGTGATCCCGAGCATCCCTGACTTTGATCAGCCGCCGGTCTTGTCGGCGGGCGCGCCCGGAGCGGCGGCCCCGGGAGCATCGGTTCCCGGAAGCTTGGCGGCCTTGGCGGCTTCCTCGGCCTTCATGGCCTCGTAGCGCGCCTTGAACTCGGTGAGGTACCACCCGCGCCAGCGGGGCTGGTCGAAGCCGAGGCTATCCATGGGCTTGCCCATCGCGCGGCCGCTGAGGCCGAGCAGGGCGTTGTGGACATCCATGCGG
>JAEYVB010000426.1 GCA_023429345.1 Planctomycetota bacterium | reverse complement strand
GCCAGGAGGGCATCAAGCAGTTCCCCGGCGACCGCTACGCGGACAGCATGCGCGGCTGAACCCACGTAGAACCGATCGGACCCCGGGCCGGGCGCGCAGCGTCCGGCCCTTTCTACATCCGCCGGCTCATGGCCCGCTGCAGGTCGCGTTTGCTCTCTTTGGCCGCGATCGCCTGACGCTTGTCGTACCGGCTCCGGCCCACACCCAGCCCGATCAGGAGCTTGGCGTACCCGTTCTTGAAGTACATCTTGAGCGGGACGATGGTCACGCCCTTCTGCTGGACCTGCCGGTGCAGCTTCAGGATCTCGCCCTTGTGGGCCAGGAGCTTGCGGGTGCGGGTCAGGGCGTGGTTCATCGGGCCCGCGGGGCCGTACTCGTCGATCTGGACGCTGTGCAGGTACAGGGCCGGCGGGCTCTCCTGCACGCTGACGTACCCCTCGGCGAGCGAGACCTTGCCCTCGCGGACGCTCTTGACCTCCGTTCCGTGCAGCATGACGCCCACCTCGAGCGTGTCGGAAATGGAATAGTCGTGCCGCGCCTTGCGGTTCTCGATCGTGGGGGCGGTGTTGGGCTTCTTCCTGGCCAAAGCGAATCCCCCCGCGGCGGCGGGGGGACTCGGGAGGTCTCGACTCGATTATTCGCCGGCCGCGGGGCTCAGGCGGTCTCTTTCCGCTTGACCCGCAGATCGGCCAGGCGGCGGACAGGGCTCCGGACGGTCTTCTCGTCGATCACGTACTCGGCGCCGGTGGTCTTCTGATCCGGGAGCTCGTACATGAGGTCGACCATGATCTCCTCCATCACGGCGCGGAGGCCGCGGGCTCCCGTGTCGCGCTTGCTGGCCCGCTCGGAGATCACCCGCAGGGCGCCCTCCGTGAAGGTGAGCTTGGCGTTCTCGAGCCCGAAGAGGTGCTGGTACTGGCGGACCAGGGCGTTCTTGGGCTCGGTCAGGATCGAGATCATGGCCTCGGTCGTGAGCGGCATGAGCGGCGCCATGATCGGCAGTCGGCCGACGAACTCCGGGATCATGCCGTACTCGATGAGGTCTTCGGGGGCGACCTGGCTGAGGAGGGCCCCGCGGAGCTCTTCCTCGCTCCGAAGGTCCTGCTCGAGCGTGAAGCCAATGCGGCTCTTGCCAAGCCTGCGGCGGATGATCTCGTCGAGCCCGACAAAGGTGCCCGCGCAGATGAACAGGATGTGCGAGGTGTCGACCTGGATGTACTGCTGCTCGGGGTGCTTGCGCCCGCCCTGCGGCGGCACGTTCGCGACCGTGCCCTCGAGCATCTTCAGGAGGCTCTGCTGCACGCCCTCGCCGGACACATCCCGGGTGATCGAGACATTGTTCGAGGTCTTGCCGATTTTATCGACCTCGTCGATGTAGATGATGCCGCGCTGGGCCGCCTCGAGGTCGTAGTCCGCCGCCTGCAGGAGCTTCAGCAGCAGGTTCTCGACATCCTCGCCGACGTAGCCCGCCTCGGTGAGCGTGGTGGCGTCGCCGATGGCGAACGGCACCTTCAGCATCCGGGCCAGCGTGCGGGCCAGCAGCGTCTTGCCCGACCCGGTGGGGCCGATGAGCAGGATGTTGCTCTTATCCAGCTCGACGGTGTTGTTGTCGCCCTCGGCGTGGAGGAGCCGCTTGTAGTGGTTATGGACCGCCACCGACAGGGCCCGCTTGGCCTGCATCTGCCCGATGACATACTGGTCCAGGTGCTCCACGATCTGGCGCGGGGCCGGGATGTCCGTCAGCGTCGCCGACACGGACCCTACCCGCCGCCGCTCCTGCTTGAAAATGTTCTGGCAGAGCTCGACGCAGTTGGTGCAAATATAGACCTCGTTGGGTCCCTCCACCATGGGCCCCACCTCGCGGCTGGTTTTGCCGCAGAAGGAGCAGGTGGTCACCCTGCGGCCGCGGAACCCTCCGCCGCCGCCTCCGCCGGCCTCACCCCCCTCACGCGCTGCGTTCAGGGGCTGATCCGGACCGTCTTGCCTGTTCTTGGCCATTCATCCCTCGCCCGTCCCGAAGACACAAAAGTACCGTGACCGCGTCAGTGTATCGGCTGGTCTTTGCCCCGTCTGCACTTGGTTTAAAGCGCGATCGGTCGCGGCGGGACTTCCTTGTCCGCAATCCGAGAGGGGAACGGGTTATAGGCCCGCGGCCGGCGGTCGTCCGGGCCCCTTCGGAAGCGGCTCTCCGGTCAGGTCCACCCCCGGCCTGGCTACAAAGCCGCCGTCCGGGGTCCTCACCCCTCCCGGGGGCGGCGCGGGACGGGGCGGAGGCGGCTTTCCAGCCATCCGCGCCGCCATGGTGGCCTTTGCGGCGTCGTACTCGGCCTGTGTGAGGTCGCCCCGGCTCAGAGCATCGCGGAGATCGTCCAGCAGCCGGCCCTGTTGCTCCGAAGCGGTGCCCTCTTTCTCCAGGATTCTGCTCCGGACGGCCATGAGCACCACCCCCCCTATCAGCGCGACCACGCAGATAGCCCCAATCCACAGGAGGATCGGCCCGAGGTCGGGTTTCTGGGCCAGGAGGAGCATGGATGAGATTAGCGGCTGGACCCGATGGCGTCCCGGATGGGGACAACGAGGTTCGGCACCACCCGGGTGTCGACCAGGTCCTCGCCGTGCTCGATCAGCGTGGCCAGAATTTCCGGGAGCTGCTTGATCTCGTTGATGGGACCGTATTTCCGCATGGTCAGGTAGATGCTGATGGGCTCATCGCGGCGGCCCTCGCGGCTGGCGGCCCGGGTCTTGACCTCGAAGTTCACCTCGATGTCCTGCGCATCCCGCAGCACCACGCCGTACAGGGGTTGGCAGTCCACCACCTGCGACCCGGGTATATCCAGCAGGGTCGCCAGGGGTGAGTTGGCGATCAACGCCTCGTAGACGATCTCGTCATGGTTGCGATCGGTGAGAAGGTCGAAGCCGTAGAGCAGCTCGACGTAGTCGACATCCAGCGGGGAGATGCTCAGAAAGAACGGGGCCACATCCAGGACGTGACGGTGGACGGTGTAGGCCTCGTCCAGGTCGGAAGGGTTGACCGCCCCCGACCGGATGTTGTTAGTGCGAATCGCGATCCAGCGGTGCTGGGCGGCGTTGGCCTCGGCCTCGAGCGCGAGTTCGTCCCGGTACCGCCGGAACTGGTTCATCGAGGGGAACTGCCGACGGACCCGGTCAAACAGGTCGAGGATCACCTGGCGCTCGCGCGGCAGATCGAGCTTCAGGCTCAGCTTGTGGTTGACATAGAAATCCGACGCCAGCGCCCTGTAACTCTCAGACATCGTGTCGGCCCTTCAGACGCCGGGGAGGGGGTGCGGCGTGGAAATCTTTCGCTGCTGCCGAACAGGATTGTCGCCTCCGGGTGATCGTGCGCCCCGGTGCGGCGGTTGCTCCGGTCCCCTGAGGCGGAGTGTAGGGCCGGGCGGGATGAAATCAGCCTCAACGCGAGGAATGAGAGGGCTCGCTACGGGCGCCTGTCGGTTGGGGTTATCGGGCTTGCACCAGCCGGCGCCAAGGCCTCGGCAAGCCACCGGGCGATCTGCTCCTGCAGCGCCGGGTTGGTATAGACAATGCCGTTGTGGTCCGCTTCCGGATCGATCACCAGCGTCGCCGGCACGCCCGCCGCGTCGGCCGCGGCCTTCAGACGGTGGGCATGAGCGACGGGGACGATCGCGTCTTTCTCGCCATGGATAAGTAGGAGTGGGCGCCCGCCGAGTGCGCCAACCGCGTCCGCGGCCTCATCGCCATTGGCGATAAGCCGGGAGACCAGCTTTCCGCCGTGATCGGCAGCGACGCTACGCCACGTGGAGAATGCAGAGATGGATACGACCGCCCGGAACCGGGGGTCTTCCGCGGCCGCGGCCAGACCGATCACGCCGCCGAGGCTGACGCCGTACATGCCGATCCGGGCGGGATCGACATCCTGCCTACCCGCGAGGTACTCGACAGCGGCCTTCGTGTCCGTCACCAGGTCGCGCCGGGCGAGCCGCCCAATGGGCGGGTCGGACTTGCCGTAACCGCGGTAATCGAACAGCAGGACGGAGACGCCCTCGCGTGGCAGGAACGAACTGAACTCAGTGTGCCAGTTGATGTTCCCGGCGTTGCCGTGCGCGTGGACGACAGCGGGGGGCGGCGGGGACCCTGGCTCGGCCTCGGCCTTGAAGAACCAGCCGTGCAGGGTGAGGCCGTCGGGCGTGCGAAATCGGACTTCCTCCGCGGTCGGCGCCTTGAGGAAGTGTGCGCGGTCCGGGTAGTAGAAGAGGCGGGACTCGAGCAGGCCGCGGATTCCGATCATAGCGCCGAGACCGTAGAGGAAGAACGAGAAGGCGGCGGCGACGACAAGCCGGCGCTTCCAGCGGAACCGTCGTGGCATGGTGGCAGGGTAGCGCTTCAACGCTGCGCGAGCGCCCGCATGCCGCGGCCGGAGACAGCGCCGGCGCCCACGACAAAGGCCAGGACGGCGTAGAGACCCAGCTCGAACGGGAGCAGGTTGTGGGATGTTGGATCGGCGATGTAGTCCGGGATAACCAGCAGTGGGAAGACCAGCACTGAAGCGAGGGCCAGTTGCCAGACCGGAGCCCGGGTGCAGACGCCCAGTGCCGCCCCGAGCACCGCGAGCCCGACGAAAGATGTCGCGCACAATCCCTCGATCGCGGCGCTCAGCGCAGGGACCGTCCCCGAGCCGTTGGCGGGGCCGCGATCGAGGAAGTCGGCGATCACCAGCACCGCGGGCCCGAGGACAAAGGCTGCCAGGAGCTCGATCACCGGCCGCGCTCCGGCCGCGGGGCCCGGGCCTGGCAGGGCCGGCGAGACTGGGCGATCTGGAGGTTTGGTCATTGCTGTCCGATCGGGCGGGGCCCGGCGGTGTTCTCCATCGCGGCTCACGATGTATTCTTCGGTCGCCGATCGGGTGGCGAATGAGCGGTGTTCCCGCCGCCGAAGCCGCGTTGACTACCGCTGCCCCGGTGTCCGGCAGACGCCATCGCTCCGGCGTTCCCTGTACAATCCGGCGTGATCCGGAACGCGGTCATAGCCCTTTCGGCCCTCGCGCTTGCGCTGCTCACAATCGGATGGTGTCGTAGCTGCACCGGCATGGGGGCCGCATCGAGACGATGGGGGTCGCTCCTCGCTCCCGCGGACCCCGCGAGCACGGACCCATTCCAGAGCGGCTACTCCTATGTGGCCCGAGAGATTCGGCTGGATCATCACGGCGGCGCAGTCCGCTTCGTGAGCAATACCTACCGCTCCTACGGGGAGTCGCCGCAGATGCTGGAAACCTGGCCCCGATCGTGGCCGGGATGGAAGCGAGAAGGGCATCCTTCGGCCGTCGCGCCGGCTCCGGAGTGGGCGATCGATGGGCTGGCCAACTGGTCGCTGGGGCGTTTGGGCGTCACCGGCGGGATGCACCGCGGGGTGCAGTACCGGATCGTCTCGGCGCCGTACTGGCTGCTCATGGTGTTCGCGGGAGCTCCAGCAATGATGCTCGGATTGAGGAGCCTGCGACGCCGAGATCGGGCGCGGGGCGGGCGCTGCACCGGGTGCGGGTACGAGCTCGGGGGGCTCGCCGGATGCCCGGAGTGCGGGCCCGGCCCGGCGGGGGGGGCCTGAAATGTGCGGCCGCTTCCACCTCGGGACGCCCGCCGCGGAGATCGCGCGGATCTTCGGCGTGGAGCGCATCCAGGCCGATTGGCGGCCCCGGTACAACATCGCCCCGTCGACACCAATCGCGATCATCCGCGAGGAGTTGAGGGAGGGGGGCGGGGCGGTCCGGACACTCGCGCTGGCCCGCTGGGGGCTCGTTCCATCCTGGGCCGACAACCCGGGGACCGCGTACAAGATGATCAACGCCCGCTCGGAAGATGCTGCGCAGAAGCCCGCGTATCGATCCGCGTTCCAGCGCCGCCGATGCGTGGTGCCCGCGGACAGCTTCTACGAGTGGAAGAAGCTCCCCGGGGGCCGGAAGCAGCCGATGATGATCCGTCGGCGCGACGGGCTGCCGTTCGCGATGGCGGGGCTGTGGGAGCGGTGGAGGTCCAGAGAGGAGGACGCCGGTGAGTGGCTGGAGACCTGCACCATCCTGACCTGCCGCCCCAACCGGGTGATCGGCGACATCCACGACCGCATGCCGGTGATCCTCGCGGAGGAGGATCTTCAC
>JAEYVB010000202.1 GCA_023429345.1 Planctomycetota bacterium | reverse complement strand
CCCGGACCGAGTAGGATCGCCGCTCCATGACCACCAGCCCGTCACCCGCCCCCGCTCCCACCGCCTCACCCCCGCCGGCCCCGCCCGAGCCGTGCATCCTCGTGATCTTCGGCGCCTCGGGGGACCTCACCCAGCGCAAGCTCATCCCCGCGCTCTACGAGCTCTCCCGCGGCGGGCACGCGCGGCTCCCGGAGAAGTTCGCGGTGATCGGCGTCTCGCGGACGCCGATGAGCGACGGCGAGTTCCGGGCCAAGATGCGGGAATCGGTCCGGGAGCACGCCGCGGAGTTTGATGAGGAGTCGTGGGCGCGGTTCGCCCCGGCGCTCCACTACTGCCCCGGCGATGCCACGAAGCGGGACGCCTACCCGGGGCTCCTGACGCGGGTCTGCGAGCTGGGCGCGGCGATGGGCATCGCGAAGGATGGCGGGGCCCCGAACCTCCTCTTCTACCTCTCGGTCGGCCCGGAGCTCTACGGGCCGATCATCGAGCGGATCGGCGAGTCGGGCGTGGTGAGCGAGGGGAAGCGCTGGTGCTCGATCGACCCCGGCGCCACGGCGTGGCAGCGGATCATCGTCGAGAAGCCCTTCGGCACCGACCTGCGCTCGGCCCGCGAGCTGAACATGGCCCTGGGCCGCGTCTTCGAGGAGGAGGCCATCTACCGGATCGACCACTACCTGGGCAAGGAGCTGGTGCAGAACATCCTGGTGATGCGCTTCGCCAACGCCATCTTCGAGCCCCTGTGGAACCGCAACCACATCGACCACATCCAGATCACCGCCAGCGAGACGCTCGGCGTGGGCTCGCGGGCGGCGAACTTCTACGACGGCGAGGGGGGCGGGGCCCTCCGCGACATGGTGCAGAGCCACCTCCTCCAGATCCTGGCCCTGGTCGCGATGGAGATGCCCAGCCTCTACAGCGCCGGCTCGATCATGCAGGAGAAGATCAAGCTCTTCAACGCCGCCAAGCCCATCGCCGCCGAGAAGGCCGCCGAGTTCGCCGCCTTCGGGCGCTATTCGGCGGGGGGGGCAAATGGGGCGGGCGGGGGGAACGGGAGGCCTGAGCCCGCCTACACCCAGGAGAAGGGTGTCGACCCCGCGCGCAAGACCGAGACCTTCGCCGCCCTCCGCCTCGAGTTCGACAACTGGCGCTGGGCGGGTGTGCCCTTCTACCTCCGGAGCGGCAAGAAGCTGGCCAGCAAGCGCACCGAGGTGGTCGTCCAGTTCCGCCGCCCGCCGGTGAACCTGTTCCGCACGCTTCGCGGCGGGGGCGGGGAATCGATCGAGCGGCTCCCGGGCAACCGGCTCATCATCAACATCGCGCCGGAAGAGTCGATCGAGCTGCGCGTGATGGGCAAGGTCCCGGGCCCCGGCTTTGTCATCCAGCCCGCGGACCTCGAGCTGAACTACCTCGAGCGTTTCGGCGGCGAGAAGGTCGAGGCCTACGGGCCGCTGCTGGTGGATGCCATGCGCGGCGACCGCACCCTCTTCAAGCACAAGGATGAGGTCGAGAGCGGCTGGCGGATCGTCGAGCCCTTCCTCCGGAGCCGCGCCCTCCGCGACTCCATCGAGACCTACGAGCCCGGCTCCTGGGGCCCCCCCCGCTCCCGCGCCCTGATCGAACGCGACGGGCGGGCGTGGTTCGATCCGGAATGAGCCTGAGCGGGTGAGCGGGCGTGGAGCGAGCGGGCGAGCTAGGCCGCGCGCCGGGCGGGTGTCTGCTTCACCGTCCCATCCGCGGCCGGCACACCGAACCGCACCGACACCGCGGCCGAAGGTTCGGAGGTCTGCAGCCCCCGCCCCGCGCCGCGGCGGGCGGTGATGAAGTACACCGCGCCGAGGGTCCCGGACGGGATCGAATCATCGGTGAAGGAACCGCCCATAACGCCGCCGACGGCGCGGAAGTTCGCTTCGCCTTCGAGCCGCCGCTCGACCGAGAAGAGCACGCCCGACGAGGGGGCGGTGTCCGCCGAGCGCCACCGCAGCGTGAGCGAGCCAACGGGGTTCAGCACGAAGCCCGCGATCTCCGGACGCGCCGGCCGCGGCGTACGCGAGGGTGATGCGGGCGGGTCGATCTGCGCAAGCGTGTATATCGATCCATCGCCGCTCACCGCCGCCGTCGTCTTGATCACCCGCACGCAGGCGGCCGCGGTCGTGCGCATGCGGGCCGTCGCCGCGCGGAAGGCCCGCGTCGCCGCCAGCGCTGCTTCGCGCGCCGCCAGCGCCGCCTCGTGCGCTGACCGCGCCGCCGCCGTCTCGACCGCAAGCGTGTCCAGCAGGGGCTCGGGGACCTGGAGCGCCGCCGCGTGCTCCTGCCAGGGAGGGAGGTGCAGCTCGCAGAAACCGATCTGGTCCGCGGGGTTATCGGGGATGACCGTCATGACACGGGCATCGACCGGCCGGGCCCGGGAGTTGAGCCCAACGCCCCGGATCGAGCCGAAATCGCCGCGGACCGGCCCGATCGCGGGCCCGATCGCCGCTATCCGGCCCCCGAGTGCAGCAATCTGGGAGCCGACCGGCGCGATCCCCCGCCCGACCGGGGCGATCCGGCCCCGCACCGGAGCAGCCGCGCAATCCGGCGTTGCTCTGAAGCGTGCGGCCGCCCGCTCGATCGCCCGGCGGAAACTGTACTTCGCCATCGACGAGCCGCGCCGTTGCGGGTTCCAAGAACCCCGTGCGCATCGGCGGCCACCGCCCGAAGACCGCCG
>JAEYVB010000140.1 GCA_023429345.1 Planctomycetota bacterium | reverse complement strand
TCGAAACCCAAGGAGAACCGAGATGACGCTCCCCCGCACCGCCGCCGCCGCGGCCATCGCCCTCGCCGCCGGCCACGCCCTCGCCCAGCCCTTCGTCCCCCCCGGCGACATCGTCACGGGCTGGAGCCAGTTCACCACCGGCACCCCCACCACCCAGCCGGACCGCACCATCGAGCTCTACGACAACGCCGGCAACCTCAAGCCCGATTCCTGGAACCAGTTCATGGGCATCCAGAGCGTGGAGTGGGACAACACCGGCGGCATCCCCCACAACCCCCTGGGCCACCTCATCGGCCTGGACTTCGGCGCCACCGCCACGGGCTTCCGCCTGTACATGTACGACAGCGGCAGCGGCTGGACCGGCACCGAGCTCTTCAACGCCGGCGCTGCCCCCGGGTTCACGGGCTTCGGCCTGCTGACCTCCCGGGGCGGGGGCCTCAGCGTCAGCCCCGACAACACGAAGCTCGCGGTCGCGGGCAGCGATGCGGGGCAGGTGTACATCTTCAACTACGACGCCGGGGCCCGCACCATCACCGGCGCCCAGATGACCCAGGACCTCCCGCCCGCGCTGGTCACCGGCGACACCTCGGGCACGACGTGGCTCGACAACACGACCGTCGTCGCCCTCTCGAGCAGCGGCCAGCTCGTGACGATCGACACCACCGCGGCGTTCCTGACCTCGACGCCGCAGCTCCTGCTCCCCGGCGCGGGGCTGAACGCCTCGGAGTTCACCTCCCTGGCCTACCGCTCGGCGGTGTCGCCCTACCTCTACGCCAGCTACAGCGCGTTCACGACGGTCACCACCAACAACGTCTACGTCATCGACCCGCGCACGACTCCCTGGACCCTCGTCGCCGGCCCGATCGACTTCGCCACCTCCTCGAACACGATGCGTGAGATCGCCCTCGGCGACGACGGCGCCCTCTACTGGACCACGCACGGCAACTCGACGCAGGGCTTCTCCCGCATCCACAAGGTGACGGGCGTCACCAACCCGGCGTCGATCCTGCCCAACAGCTCGGTGCCGATCGCCCAGACCACGTTCACGAGTTCCTTCAACGGCCTGGATGTCGCCGGGGGCATCCCCACCCCGCCGGTCTGCTACGCCAACTGCGACAGCAGCACGACCGCACCGGTGCTGAACGTCGCGGACTTCACTTGCTTCCTGCAGCGTTTCGCCGCGGGCGAGAGCTACGCCAACTGCGACGGGTCCACGACGGCCCCGGTCCTGAACGTCGCCGACTTCACCTGCTTCCTGCAGAGCTTCGCCGCCGGCTGCCCCTGAGCCCTTGCCCGACCGCCCGCTCCCGAAGCCCCGGCCGCCCGGGGCTTTCTCGCTTTTGCACGCGCGGGCCCCCCCTCGTGCGCTCCCCCCGCCGTTACACTCACGCCCCGCATGACGCCGACCCCCTCCGCCACGCTCGCGATCTCGCTCGGACTCGGCGTCGCGGTGGCGCTCCTGTGCCAGCGGATCCGCCTCCCCGCCCTGCTCCCCCTCATGGTCACGGGGATGCTCTTTGGCCCGCAGGTCATCGGGGCGATCGATGCGGGGCAGCTCGGCGGCGCGCTCTCGGCCTTCATCAGCATGGCGGTCGGCATCCTCATCTTCGAGGGCAGCCTGCACCTCGACCGCGAGACGCTCTCCCACGCCCCCCGCGCCATGCGCGGCATGCTCACCGTCGGCGTCCTGGTCATGTGGAGTATCGCCGCGTTCCTCGCGACCACGTTCGCGGGGCTGCCGCTCGACCTCGCGTTCGTGCTGGGGGCCGCGCTCACGGTCACGGGGCCCACCGTGGTCCAGCCCATGCTCCGCCGCGTGCCGCTCACCCCGCGCCTGCAGTCGGTCCTGGCCTCCGAGGCCATCCTCGTCGACCCCATCGGCGTTGTGGCCACGATCGCGACGCTGGAGCTTGTGCTCGGCAGCCGTCTCGCGGAGATCGGCGAGGCGCCCATCTCGGCCGCTACGGGGTACGCCCTCCCGCTGCTGGCCGGCTCCGTGATCGGGGCCGCGATGGGGCTCGCCGGCTCCTGGGTCGTCACACGCCCGTTCTGGCGCGGGCGGGCCGGCGACGAGGGCGTGAGCATCGCCTCCCTCGCCGTCCTGGCCCTCGCCGTGGGGCTGAGCGAGCTGGTCCGGCACGAGTCGGGCCTGGTGGCCGCGGCCGTCGCGGGGCTCACCTACGCCCGGCTCGTGAAGCGCAAGCTCGTGGTGGTGCGCCGCGCCATGGAGACGATCACCAACGTGCTGGTTGCGGTGCTCTTCGTGCTGCTGGCCTCCCGGATCGATCTCCGCCGGCTGACCCAGATCGGCGTGGGTGAGGTGCTCTTCGTCGCGGGGCTGATCTTCGTGGCCCGCCCGGCGTCCATCTTCCTCGGGACGCTCCGGGGCGGTCTTTCGCTCCGCGAGCGGCTGATGGCCTCGTTCTTGGCGCCGCGCGGTATCGTGGCCGTGTCGCTGGCCTCCATCGTGGCGACCGAGATCGTCCGCGTGTACGGCCCCGGCGCGGAGGCGTCGCCGGAGGTGGCCGCGGCCGCGGCGACGATGACCGCCCACGCCCGGACGCTGGAGTCGCTCCTGATCCTGGTGGTGCTGGTCACGGTGACGATCACGAGCGTCTTCACAGCGC
>JAEYVB010000111.1 GCA_023429345.1 Planctomycetota bacterium | reverse complement strand
CGGCCGCGGACCCCTCCCTCGCCGAGCCCCTGCACCCCGATCTCCCCTACACCGCCGCCGAGGTCGTGCACGCCGCGCGCCACGAGATGGCCCGAACCGTCGAGGACATCCTCGCCCGCCGCACCCGCGCCCTCTTCCTGAACGTCCGCGCCGCCATCGCCATGGCCCCGGCCGTCGCCGCCCTCCTCGCCCGCGAGCTCAACCGCGACGCCCCGTGGCAGGAAGCGCAAGTCCAATCCTTCCGCGACCTCGCCCGTGCCTACCTCCCCGCGTGACCCGTGCTCCAAAAACGACGAACCCCCGGCCTCCATGCCGGGGGTCCATCAACATCGGGTGCGGGGAGTCCGTTCCCCCGAAACGCGGGCCTCAAGCCGCGCGGCGGCGGGCGACGCGGTTCGGGAACGAGAACGAGTTGCTGTTCGTCCACGTCGAGCGCGTCCAGTTCTTGCGGGCCGTGGACTTCCGGTTCCACTTCTTGGCCGTGGTCGTGCGCGAGGCCTTGCGGGCCGCGGGCTTGCTGGTGCGCTTGACGTTCTTGCGGGCCGCCGGCTTGGCGGTACGCTTGGTGCTCTTCTTCCAGTTCTTCCGGGCGGTGCTCTTGCGGGCGGTGGACTTCCGGGCCGCGGCCTTGCGGGCCGTCCGCTTGGTGGTCCGCTTGGCCGAGGCCTTGCGGGTGTTCTTCTTCCCGTTCCACCGCTTGGCGGCGGTCTTGCGGGAAGAGTTGGACGCCTTGCGTCCGCTGGCCTTCTTGGCCGGGCGGGCGGTGCGTCGCGCCTTCTTGGCGCTGTGCTTACGGGTGCGGTTGCTGTTCGAACGCGTTGCCATTGATGAGACTCCGTGTGTGCCGGCCGGGAAACGTCGCCCCTGCGGGCCGCCGGCGTGTGTCAAGATGCCGTGCCTTCATCCATTCCCGGCCCGGCGCCTCCGGCCCCCGCAACACGCGGGGGAATAACCGTGGCCCCCTTTGCATCGGCACCCCGGAGGGGCTCGATAAGTTGTGGACGGAAAAATCGGCAGGAAATTTTGCGACGCGGGGCGACCCGGCTTCAGAACGTGCCCGAAAGCCGGACGAGAAGCGGCCCCAAATCGGCCGCACACTCGGGACAATGGCCCGACGAGGTGCCCCGCAGGTTGTACCCGCAGGCGTCGCACGAAATATCCCGATCCGCGAGGAAAACGCCGAGCCTCGACCCGATATCCGCCCCGGCCGCGGCGTGGTGCCGTCTGGCTTCGCTGACCAACTCCCGCGCCTGGTCTGCATCCCGCAGGCAACGCTTCGGGATGACCAAGCCCGATCCGTCCCGTCGCTGAATGAAGATGTGGCCCGGCTCATCCATGATCCGGAAAACTCCGGTCCACGACAACTCCAGCTGGTGGTGAGGGGCTTGGAAGGTCAGCCCCTCGGGACGGAGATCAAGCTCGTGCTGCCCTTCGGAATACCGGGCCTCGGGAGCAGCCACGAACGAGCGAACATGCTGCTCGATGTACCGCTCCTTGTCCCATTTCATCGATGGCGCGGCCACCCACCACAGGTACAGGGCGAGCATCCCGAGCCAGAAAACCGGGTTCGTCGGCGATGCCCCCCCGATCCCGTATGTGTCCCGGATCAGGACGACCCAAAGCGCCGACGCCCCCAGCGCCGCGACAATCCACACCGCCCGCTGGCGGGCAAACTTCCTCCAGCCCCGGGCCCACCGGGCATCATCCCGGAGCGCACGCCTGTGATAGCTCAGGAGGTCCTCACGGGTGATGTCGAACGCGATCCGCACGCGTCCGAGTATACCGGTTACGGCAAAAAACGGCAGAGGGGCGGCCGTTGCGGGCCGCCCCTCGCTCCTCTCTCAATCGACCCGATATCCACGCCGGTCACGGGCAGCCGGCGGCAAAGCGCTGCAGGAAGCAGGTGAAGTCCGCCACGTTCAGCGTCGGGGCCGCCGTGCTGTTGTCGCAGTTGGCGTAGCTCTGGCCCGCCGCGAAACGCTGCAGGAAGCAGGTGAAGTCCGCGACGTTCAGGACCGGGCTGGCCGTCGAGTTGTCGCAGTTGGCGTAGCAGTTCGCCGGGCCGCCGATGGTGAGCGTCGCGCCGTCGGACCACTCCGTCCCGCAGTCGCTGGAGACCCGGAGGCGGTAGCCCCCGGCATCCCCGGCGACGATGTTGCTGACGGTCAGCGTGGTGGTGGTGGCGCCGCTGAAGTGGCCTGCGGCGTTGGTCACGTTGACCCAGGAGCCGACGTTGCCCGGCTGGCGCTGCCACTGGTACGTGTAGGCGCCGACGGTGCCGAGCACGTTGGCCGAGAAGTTCGCGGAGCCGCCCAGGGGCGCGGAGGCGTTCGAGGGGTCGGCCAGGATGCCCGGCGTCACGCAGGCGTTGTCCCACGATTCCAGGGCCTCGCGGACCTGCTCGCGGAGCAGCTCCTCCTTGGCCCGGTAGGCCACGTTGGCCGCGGTCGAGTTGGTGCATCCGTGGACGAAGGTCGAGAAGGCGTAGCGGCGGGTCACCGAGACGTAGGTCCCCAGGAGGCTGACCTTGAAGGGGATCTCGGCCCAGCCGGCGTCGGTCTTCCAGACGGTGCCGCTGCAGCCGTAGCCCCCGCCCTTGTTCACGAGCTGCATCGCGGCGCGGAACTGCGCGATCTCGGTGGCGGTGAGGTTGGTCTGCGCCGCTTCCTGGTTGATGACGTTGCTCAGCGTCGGGTAATCGTCGTAGCCGTACAGGTCCAGGCTCCCCATCATGTCGCCCAGGGTGTCGCGCCACGCGCCGCTGAAGAGCGAGTTGTCGTTGATCTGCTCGTACAGGCTCGACATGTCCGCGGCCGTCGTGGTGTTGTGGGGCTCCCCGCAGAGGCATCCCAGCGTGTGGTTGATCTGGGTGTTCGTGAGCCCGAGCGTGTTGTCGGCGAAGCTGTTGAGGGTGGCGCGCCCGTAGCGCTCCTCGATGTTCCGCGTGCGCCCGTTGTGCGAGATCCGCATCATCCACTCGATGCAGTCCCGGAGCGGCTCGTTCCCCTGGTTGCAGTAGAAGACGGGGTCCGGGCAGCGGTTGCGGTTGGTCTCGTCGTTGCAGGTGTTGTGGACGTAGATGTCGCTGGTCAGGTTGTCCAGGCCCTGCGAGCAGCGCCGCACCGCGTAGGTTGCGTGCAGGATCTTCATTACGCTCGCGGGCTCGAAGACGAAGTTGGCGTTGAGGTCCGCGAGCACCGGCCCGCCCACCTGGCGGAGCATGAAGCCGTAGGACCCGTCGGAGAGGGCGCTGTCCATGTACTGCCGCATGCGGCGGGTCTGCGGGTTGGCGTTGTCGACCATCGCCACCGCCCAGCGCTCCTGCCCCAGGTAGTTGGTGTACCGCTTGAAGGCCGTCAGGCGGGCCCCGTTCTGGTTCAGCTGCTCGGCAACCTGCGCCGAGGTGAGCGAGGGGTACCACCAGCCGCCCCCGGGGTTGCTGGAGACCATCAAGGCCGCGTAGGTGGCGGGGGTGAGCAGCGACCCGGGGCTCACCAGGTCGATCTGGATGAGCCGGGCATCGTTGTTGGTTAGCTCGGTCGTGATCTGGCTCGCCGTGGCCCCCGCCATGTACCACCAGCCGCTCTGGTAGTTGCTGCCGCTGTTATGCACCGCCACCGCGCTGTAGTACCGCGTCCCGCCGATCGTGTAGCAGTCGAGGTCGATCAGCCGCAGCGACGGGTTGTTGTTCAGCCACGTGACGATGCTGTTGAACGAGGTGTTGTACAGCCAGCCCCACGCCGGCGTCGACGTCGAACCCGTGTTGGGCACGACCACCGCCGTCATGAAGGTGCTGCCCGAGTTGTCGTACACCTCGAGGTCGAGCAGGCGGAGGTTGTTGCTGCTGAGGTACGTCTCCATGGACGCCGGGCTGCGCCCGTAGGTGACGAACGCCCCGGGCATCGCGTAGGGCCCGGAGTTGGCGACCGTCACCGTGTCGTACTCGCCCAGGGCCGTCCGCTCCAGGCTGAACGGCCGCAGGCCGCTGGAGACCTGATCGTTGATCGTGGTCGCGTTGGCCCCGTAGAAGTAGGTCCATCCGGCCTGGGTGTCGAGGATGCGCTCGCTCTGTCCGAGCACGGCGGGGGCCGCCGTTCCGAGCGCCAGGGCGAGGGCAAGGGGGGTGAGGACAGGGTTATGGGGGTGTGTCATAGTGGAGAGTCCCGCTTCTGGATGGTTTCTGACGGCCGCCGGGCCCCGGGAAACTCCCTTCGCCGCACCGTCCGGTTCCCTATGCGGATAGCGGTGGTACACTGGACAGAGATTTTTCTTCCTTGTCCCCGGGCGAGCGCAACCGGCGGTGGGGTAGTAACTTAGGAGCGTTGCGTGTCCGGAGCGGCGCGGCAGGATGTCACCCAGTTGCTCGAGGCCGCGGCCGGAGGGGACCGCGAAGCCTCCGAGCGCCTCCTGCCCCTGGTGTACGAGGATCTCCGGCGCTTCGCCGCCTCTCTCCTGGCCAAGGAACCGGTTATCGGGTCCAACACCCTGCAGCCCACCATGCTGGTCCACGAGGCCTACCTGCGGCTCGTCGGGCCCGGCGAGGTGACCTGGGAGAACCGCCGCCACTTCTTCGGCGCTGCGGCCCAGGCGATGCGGCGGATCCTCATCGACCGGGCGCGGCACATCCGGGCGGTGCGCCCCGCGCGGGCGGGGGATGCCGCCGACGCCGCGGACGAGGGGACCGCCGACCTGCCGGCGGACCCCGATGAACTTCTGGCCCTGGATGCGGCGCTGGGGACGCTCGCGGCCCGCGACGCGCGCCAGCACGAGGTCGTCATGCTGCGGTACTTCGCCGGGCTGACGATCGAGCAGACCGCCCAGGCCCTCGGCGTCTCCGCCGGGACGATCAAGAGCGACTGGACCTATGCCCGGGCGTGGCTGCTCCGCGAGATCAGTCGGAGCGCTCCGGAGCGCCGGCCATGAGCGCGGCGGGGCCGCCCCGGGACGATCGGGTGAAGAGCGCGTTCGACGAGGCCGCGGTGCTCCCCGGCGAGGCGCGCCGCGTCCTGCTGCTCGGCCTTCGTGAGACGGACCCCGACGTCGCGGCCGAGGTCGAATCGCTGCTCGAATACCACGACCGCGCCGATGCCATCCTCGACCGGACGCCCGCCGCGGCCGCCGGGCTGAGCGCGGCCGGGGCGGGGCGAGCGGATGATCAGGCCGACACGGACGAGCTCCGGCTCCCGGCGACGATCGGGAGCTACACGCTCCTGCGGGTTTTGGGGGAGGGGGGGATGGGCGTGGTCTACGAGGCGCAGCAGGCCTCGCCGAAGCGCCGCATCGCCCTGAAACTCGTGCGCCCGGAGATCGCCTCGGCGAGCGTGCTGCGGCGGTTCGAGCACGAGGTGGAGGCGCTGGGGAAACTCGACCACCCGGGGATCGCCCGGGTGTACGAGGCGGGGCGGGGCGTGCTGCGCAGCGCGGGCGGTGGGGGGGAGGGGCGGACGCGGGCGTACATCGCGATGGAACTGGTGGAGGGCTCGACGCTCACGGACTACGCCCGGCTGCACGGCCCCGGCCCTCGGGGCATGATCACGCTCGTCGCCGGGCTCTGCGACGCGATCGAGTTCGCGCACCTGCGGGGTGTGATCCACCGGGACCTCAAGCCCGGGAACATCCTCGTCGCGACCGATGGTCGCGCCCGCGTGCTGGACTTCGGCGTGGCGAGGCTGACGGGCGCCGCCGGCGCCGAGGCCGCCGTGACGCTCGCCACCCGCGCCGGCCAGATCGTCGGAACGCTCGCCTACATGAGCCCCGAACAGGCCCGCGGCGACACCGCGGAAGTGGACACTCGCACCGACGTCTACTCCCTCGGGGCGGTGCTGTTCGAGCTGCTCTGCGGCCGCCCGCCGATCGAGGTCGCGGGGATCACGCTGCACGCCGCGCTCGCCCGGATCCAGACCGAAGAGCCGCGGGTTCCCCGCGAGGTCCGCGCTGCGCTCGGGCGCGATGTCGAGGCGGTCCTCCTCAAGGCCCTGGAGAAGGACCCGGCGCGCCGCTACCAGCACGCCTCCGAGCTGGCGGCCGACCTCCGCGCGTACCTCAAGCACGACCCAGTTTCGGCCCGGGCGCCGAGCCGCGCGTACCAGTTTGCCAAGTTCTGCCGGCGGAACCGAGAGATCGTCGCCGCCGGCGGGCTGGCCGCCGCGACGGTGGCCGCGGCCTTTGTCGCGATCGGGGTCTCGCTCTCGCGCGAGCGCGTGGCGCGGACGGCGGCCGTGGACAACGCTGAAGCGGCCGAGACGGCGCGGGCGGCGGCGGTGGCCGAGAAGGGCCGCGCCGAGGCGAACCTGGCGCGCTTCGAGGCGGTGAACTCGTTCCTCCAGATGCTCCTGGGCGGGGCGCGGCCCGAGATCGCCAAGGGCAAGGACACCGAGCTGCTGCGGGGCATCCTCGAGAACTCCGAGCGTTCTCTCCCGGAGCTCGAGGCCCAGCCGGCGGCGCTGGGGGATGCGCGCATGCTCCTCGCGGACGTGTACCGCAGTCTCGGCGATTTCGATCGCGCCGAGGCGCACGCGAAGGGCGCTGTGGAGGCGTTCACCCGCGCGTTCGGGGAGATGCACCTCGACACCGCGTCGGCCATGCACAACCTGGGCGCGATCTACCGCGGGTCCATGCGCCGCTACGACGACGCGGCGCCGCTCCTCCACCGGTCGCTGGCCATTCTCCGGGAGGTCGTCGGCGAGGAGGACATGCACACCCGCCGGGCTGCCAACTCGCTGGCCCTCCTCTACATGGACACCGCGCGGTACGAGCTCGCCGAGCCGCTGCTGAAGTCCATGCTCGAGCACGAGACGCGGGTCGAGGGCCCCGAGGACCGCTCGACGCTGCGGGCCATGCACAACTACGCGGGGGTCCTGGGCATGCTCGGCCGCCTCGCCGAGGCCGAGGACCTGGCCCGCCGGACCGTCGAGCTGCGGGCCCGCGTGCTCGGCGAGACCGCCACCGACACCGTGAACTCGATGCTGTTCCTCGCTACGAC
>JAEYVB010000095.1 GCA_023429345.1 Planctomycetota bacterium | reverse complement strand
CCCCAGGCCGTCGCGGTCGTCAGCGTCATGTTCTGGTTGCTGCCGAAGTTGTCGGCCTCTTCCTGGCCGCCCAGGGTCGAGGTGAAGCCGCCGATGGTCGTGTTGGGCGGCGACTGGTCCTCGATGTTGAGGTTGCAGTGGGCGAGGCCGACGCCGTAGCAGAACGAGCCGTTCCAGATGCGCGGCGTGAAGGGGCTGCCGCCGAAGGGCGTGTTGGTGGCGGAGCCGGCGTTGATGGTGATGCGGCCGTCGGAGTAGGTGTTGTTCAGCGTCGTGCCGTTGGTGTAGCTGTGCCCGCCGCCGGTGGCGGCGTCGACCTTGAGGGCGAAGCCGTAGTTGGTGTTGGCGTTCAGGTGGACGAAGTCGCTCAGCGGGAAGGTGGACGGGCTGTCCTCCGGGGCCGAGGTGCCCGAGGCGGTGGCGACCTGGGTCCAGGCGGCCGCGTTGCCCTCGAAGCCGACGTGGGTGCCCGTCTTGCGGTAGACGGTGAGGTCGGTGGCGGCCCCGCCGGTGCCCAGGACGTTTGTCGAGATGGAGGTGAGCGTCACGGGCTGGCTGCCGACGACCACGTTGAAGTAGACCATCCCGCCGTTGGAGCCCGAGTTGTTGCTGGCGTAGATGGTCTCGAGGCACTGTCCGGCGGCGAGGTTCAGGCTGTAGCCAATGCCTCCGTTGAAGACGCGGTTGGCGATGTTGCTCCCGAACGAGGTGTTCGAGGCGGAGACGCCGGTGATGGTGAGGTCGGCGTTGGAGTAGGTCTCGTTGGTGCCGTCGCCGTTGGTGTAGGCGTGGGCGGCGCCGCCGTCGAAGACGATCGCCATGCCGTAGGACCGGTGCGCGGCCAGGGTGAAGCGGTCCTTCAGGGCGCCCAGGGTCGCGGTGTCCTCGGGCTTGGGCATGCCGGCGCCCTCCGCGATGAGCGTCCAGCCGGCGGTGCTGGTCTCGAAGCCGGCCGCGGTGCCGGGGCGGATGTAGACGTCGAAGTTGAAGAAGTCGTCGTCCTCGCTGGTCGTGGCGTTGTTCGAGCCTCCCCCCCGGTTGATGTTGAGGTTGAAGCTGGCGACCTCGATGGCGTGGGGGCCGGTCGTGACATCGAAGAAGATGGAGCCGCCGTCGGAGCCGCCGTTGTTGGAGGCAAACGTCGTGTTCAGGCCCTTCTCGACCGTCGAGTTGTAGGGCAGGGCGACGCCGCTCGGGCTGCTCAGCACGGTCTGGAGGCCGGGGTTCTCGATGGCGGTGCCGGAGTTGGAACCGCCGGGGCACCCGGCGTTGGTGTGGATGCCGATCGCCTGCTCAAAGGCGATGGGGAAGCCGATGAGGTGCGTCACCGGGGAGCCGGAGTTGCCGCCGCTGGTGTCGGTGTCGTACTCGATGCGGGTGCCGACCTTGCCGGCGTAGGGGCCCACGTGCGTCTTGCCGAGGGTGTTCCACTGCTCGGGCACGAGGGGGATGCCCGCCTGGCCGTTCACCGTGCCGTACCCGCGGACGGTCGTCGCGGCGGTGCCGCTGGCCGGCGCTGCGCTGGCGAGGACGTAGGCAGAGCGGCCCTGCGCCACGCGCGGGGAGAGGCCGGTGTTGGAGTTGTTGTTGGTGTTGAAGCGGGCGTAGTCGTTGCCGATGACGGTCTGCGTGCTCTGGATCGACGCCGACTGGACGGGGAACTGGAACTCCGGGGGCGGGGCCACGAAGCTGCCCGCGGCGGTGGCCGGGGGCACGTTGAAGTGGACGACGACGCCACCCTGGCCGTTGCTGATGCAGTGGCCGGCGGTTAGGAACTCGTTGGCGGCGCCGTTGAGCGCGATCATCCAGGCCGTGCACCCGGTGCTCAGCCGCCCGGCGCGGGGGTCGTTGTAGGGGATGCGGTCGTCGGTGACGCCGCAGATCGTCCGCACCACGCCCTCCTCCATCCCCGCGGTGGCCTTGGTGATGCTGACGCGGTTCTCGCCGGCCCCGGGCACGGTGAAGAGCTGGACCAGGACGCTGTCGCCGTTCATGAAGGCGGAGATGTTGTCCCACTCCGGGAGCGTGGCGGCGTCGAGGATGTGCTTTGCGCCGTCGGCGACGGAGGTGATGACGAGGTACGAGCCGCCGTGCTGGCGGTCGGGGCCGGCGAGCACGGTGTCGGCGCCGAAGTGGACGCGCATCCACGGGGCGCGGGGGATGGTGATGTCCTGCGCCCAGGTCAGCACGGCCTCCTGGCCGAGGCCAGCGCCGGCGTTGATGTCGACCAGCCGCCCGGAGTCGAGGGCGAGGGGGACCTCGCGGCTCGGGTCGGGGTTGGCCTGGCCCATGGTGGTGGAGCAGACCGCCAGACCGGCGGCCGCGACGAGGCACAGCGAACGGGATACCTTCATGATCGAACCTCTCTGCTCAAAGTGCGGGTGAGCGTGCGTCGTCTCCTGCGATCGATGCACGCGCGTTGCCCCGCGGCCGGTACGAGACTCCGGCCGCGCGCGGGCCCAGCGTACCGCGCCGCGGTTGCATCCGCCAGCCAAAATGGGGCGTTTTCCGCAAGACGCGGCCGGCGGTTCATGATCGTTCTAAGTGGTGATCGCGCAAGGGCTTGCGCGGATCGTGCCTGCTGTGTATCAGTGCGCACTGACCCGGCATTCGGCGCAATGTTTCATTCAGGACATCGAGGGGTCCTCGGCACGCAGCGTGAACCATCCCTTGTCGCTGCGCTCGGCGCGGCAGCAGGGGTTGCCGGGCTCGTGGTCGAGGACCAGCAGCCAGTCGTTGGCGACGGCCTCCTCCAAGAACCAGCGGCGCGTGATCATGCTCGTGTAGGGCTCGACATCGTACCCGAGGCTGTAGGCAGCGCCGACGTGGTTCACCGTCGGCATGACATCCGGCACGAAGACGACGGTGCGGTCGAGCGTATCGCGGAAGGTGATCGCCTGCTGACCCCACGTGTGCCCGGGGGCGAGGAAGACGCCGATGCCGGGGGCGATCTCCGTGGTCCGCTGGGCGACCCGCCCGCGGGGGAGCTCATCGCGGTCGGGGGTGAGCCCCGGGGCAAACGGAGGGGCGGAGTTGAGGAGCACGCACTGCTCGCGGATGGGCTCGAGGTGGTCGCGGAAGTAGGTTCGGGTCATGACGCTCCGGTTGGCCAGGGCATCGTCGAGCTCGCGGGCCTGGGTGTAGATACGGGCCGCGGGGAAGGTCCGCTTGACGCCGTGCGACGCGTGCGGGACCGAGCCGGGGCCGGTCCAGTCCGGGGCTTCGGCGGGGCGGGCCGCGCGGGTGAGTCCGCCGGCGTGGTCGAAGTGGAGGTGGGTGACAGCAACCGCCTCGATCGATCCGGGGTCGCAGTCAACCTCGTGGAGGGCGGTGAGGATGGAGCGGT